>DORQ01000317.1:2235-6855 GCA_003514205.1 Acidimicrobiaceae bacterium | reverse complement strand
CTGCGGTCGTGTCTTCTTCAACCGAGCGCTTCCTGAGGACTTTGGGTACATCAACTTCCTGATTCGCAAGGGTGATATGAGCAAGATCGTCGATCGGCTCGCCACTGATTTCCCGAAGGCAGTCGTCGCTCGATCACTTGATGAGATGAAAGGTCTGTGCTTCAACTTCGCGATGCGATCCGGAATCACGATCTCTATCAACGACGTCAAGACCCCAGCCTCCAAGGCGGCCATCCTCGACCGACATGAGGCAGAGGCTGAGAAGGTTGAGAAGCAGTTCCATCGGGGAATCATCACCGACGGCGAGCGCATTCAAAAAGAGGTCGAGATCTGGTCTGAGGCCACCACTGAGGTGACCGCTGCAATGGAACTCAGCCTGAAGCAGGACCAGTTCAACCCGATTGAAATGATGGTCGGCTCTGGTGCTCGAGGCAACATGATGCAGGTGCGTCAGATTGCAGGCATGCGCGGCCTTGTGGCCAACCCACGTGGCGACATGATTCCTCGTCCGATCAAGAGCAACTTCCGTGAGGGTCTCTCGGTGCTGGAGTACTTCATTGCTACTCCTGGCGCTCGTAAAGGTCTCGTCGATACGGCGCTTCGAACCGCTGACTCGGGCTACCTCACACGGCGGCTTGTCGACGTAGCGCAGGAGCTCATTATCAACTCCGAGGACCCCTTCGCTGTTGATGGGACGATCCGTGGCATTTGGCTCGAGGACATCGAGCCCGATTCTGCTGGCAAGCGAACCTATTTGGAGACCCGTCTGTTCAGCCGCTTTCTCGCTGATGACGTCAAGCTCGCAGACGGCACCGTGATTCCACGCGGTACTGAGGTCAACCTTGACCACATGGCCGCAATGCGAGATGACGAGACCGTGACACGAGTTCGGGTGCTTTCGCCCCTCACCGACGAAAGCGAGCTGGGTGTGTCGGCGGCCTGTTATGGGACGTCGCTCGCCACGGGCAAGACCATCGAGATCGGCGAGGCCGTTGGGGTCATCGCTGCCCAGTCCATTGGTGAGCCTGGAACTCAGCTCACCATGCGTACCTTCCACACGGGCGGTATCGCTGGCGCAGCAGGAGACATCACCGGTGGTTTGCCACGAGTTGTCGAACTGTTCGAAGCCCGAAGCCCACGAAACAAGGCAGTCTTGGCTCGCACCAATGGTGTCATCCGCATGGCGGAGGACGACAGTAAGGGTCGGGTCATCGTCATCGTAAGTGATGACGGTGAGGAAGACGTGTACTCGATTCCTCGTGAGTCTCGCCTCGAGGTCAAAGACGGCCAAGAGGTAGTTGCAGGTGATGCCCTTGTCGAGGGTCCACGTGATCCGAAGGAGCTGCTCGAAATCAAGGGCGTTCGAGCTACTCAGCAGTACCTCGTCGACCAGGTGCAGAAGGTGTACCGCGACCAGGGCGTATCTATCCATGACAAGCACATCGAGCTGATTGTTCGTCAGATGACTCGCAGGGTTGCGATCCAGGAGCCCGGCGACACTGACTTCCTGCCCGGTGAGCGAGTCGATGCGCGGGTGTTCGCTGAGGTCAACCGTCAAGCGGTGTCGGAAGGACGGACTCCAGCTGAGGGTCGCCCTGAACTCATGGGGATCACGAAGGCGTCCCTGGCGACGGACTCGTGGCTTTCAGCCGCGTCATTCCAGGAGACAACCAGAGTCCTCACTGAGGCCGCGATTGGCTCCAGGAGCGACTCGTTGCTTGGCCTCAAGGAAAACATCATCATCGGCAAGCTGATTCCAGCAGGAACAGGTATGGCGAACTATCGAGATGTCGCGATCACGGCACCCGACTTCGAGCCAATGGAATACTGGTCCTCTGAGTCGGGCGAATCACCCGAACAGTGGCTTGCCAATCTCGAGCCAACAGAGCCGGATGCCGAGATCATTGACTTGATGACAGGCGGAGGATCCGCCGTCCAGTAGCGGCGTTCCGTCTCGAGACGAATTGGGGCTGGGCAATCGAGAGATCGATTGCCCAGCGTCTGTTTTCGGCGAAACTCGGCCTGCCGCTTGGGGCGAAAGTGCGCGGGCTGGTCGGCCCAGTAGCATGAGCCCGTGTCGCCCCGTCCCGTGTTTTCGGCCTTCGGTATCCCAGTGAGTTTCGACCCCTGGTTTCTTTTCGGATGTTTCATCTTCTACCAGCTCAGCGGCGGCGGTCGCCCCGGACTATTCGCCGCGGGATTCATGGTCGTCTTTGTGGTCATTCACGAATTCGGACATGCACTTGCTGCGCGAGGGTTTGGGCATTCTGCTGAGATCGTCGTGTCGTTCCTCGGGGGTTGGACAGCACATGGAGGAAGTGCTCGCCTTCCTCCATCTAAGCGAGCCATCATTAGCGTGGCAGGTCCGCTGGCGCAGTTGTTCACGGCCCTTCCAGCGTTGGTCGCCGCTGAGCTGTTGTCTACCAACGATCCGGAACTCCGTATCGATCTCTTCAACGCCATAGGTTGGACTGGCGTTGTATTGGCGATCATGAATCTCCTCCCCCTGTGGCCGCTGGACGGTGGGCACCTTGTTGTGACTGCGATCGAACGCCTCGGCAAGCCGCACCTTCGTCGTGCCTACCTGCAGGTGAGTTTGGCCTTTTCGGGGGTGCTGCTCCTGATTGGCTTACAACGTGGGACGGTAGGGGAGCTCATCATGAGGCCATTTGAGCAACTGGCGTCAGGGATTGGATTTGGAACGGGGCTCAGTACCTGGCTCAAGATGGTGATCTTGGCGCCGGGCCTGGCGCTCACCTCGACGCTCTTCATCGGGCTGTTCTGCGCGCTGAGCTCATGGCAGGCGTTGCAGGTGGCCAACCTTGGCCAGGTCACAGTGCAGCGAAACGGAGTTGATCGGCGCCAGGTCGAGCATTCTGTTCATGAGGCTGCGGTGAGGAATGCTGAGCGATCAGGCTGGGAGACCCATCAGGTGCAAGAGTTTCCGAAAGGAACACACCCGTCTCCCTGGCTACAGGCGCACCTTGCAGCTCGTCAAGGGGCTTCGCCCTCCGAGGTTGCCGCAGTCCTGACTCGACTTGGGCACTCCTCGCGCTCGTGGGTACTGGATGATCCTGGGCGCCCGGAGTTAGATGCGCTCATCGACATGGTGCCACCCTCGGCAGCAACCTCATTGGGCGCGCTTGAGGTCAGGCGCTATCACGGCAATGCTGAGCAATTCCTTGAGCTCTGCGCGATGGCGGCCAAGGAGAGCGGGTCAGCAGAACCGCTCTATCTCGCCGCGGAAGGCCTCAGCGTCCGTGGCAAGCCTGAGGCCGCTGTCGAGTGGCTTCGAGCAGCTGTTGAGATGGCTCCAGACCCTGCAAGAATGGCACTTTCCAAGCCCTTGAGGCCATGCAACGGGCGCGTGGATTTCCAGCAACTACTCGGCCAAGCGGAACGCACCGCCGTCTCGCGACGCTAGTCAACTTGCCGTTGTTTGAGCACACGTCTAGCATTTCGGTCGCCTGTGGCAGGCGAGCGTAGTCGTGCGCGCGATGCCCCTCCGTTTGAAGTTTTGAAAGGTTTGCTGTGCCCACCATTGAGCAGTTGGTCCGTAAGGGCCGAACATCCAAGCGTCGCAAGGAGTCAACTCCGGCGCTCAAGGGAGCCCCGCAGCGTCGTGGCGTTTGCACCCGCGTCTACACGAATACTCCGAAGAAGCCGAACTCGGCACTTCGCAAGGTGGCGCGTGTCCGTCTCACCTCTGGCATTGAGGTAACTGCCTACATCCCAGGTGAAGGTCACAACCTTCAGGAGCACAGCATCGTGTTGGTTCGTGGTGGGCGTGTGAAGGATCTGCCTGGTGTCCGATACAAGATCATCCGCGGCACGCTTGACACCTCTGGTGTTCGTGACCGCAAGCAGGCCCGTAGCCGCTACGGCGCCAAGAGGGAGAAGTAAGCATGCCTCGTAAAGGCCCGGCACCTCGCCGTGAACTCATGCCAGATCCCGTGTACCGCTCGGTGCTCGTGACTCAGGTCATCAACAAAGTCCTGCAACGGGGCAAGCGCACCACTGCTGAGAAGATCATGTATGACGCTCTCTCCATGATTGAAGCAAAGACTGGGTCTGAGCCGGTAGCGACTCTGAAGCGAGCCGTCGACAACGTTCGCCCTCAGCTCGAGGTTCGTAGCCGACGAGTTGGTGGCGCTACCTACCAGGTGCCGGTCGAGGTTCGTCCCCGTCGGGCGAACACCTTGGCCATTCGGTGGCTTGTCGGATATTCGCGTCAGCGGCGAGAGCGCTCCATGGCCGAGCGACTGGCAAACGAACTTCTTGATGCCTCCAATGGCGTCGGAGCGTCAGTAAAGCGCAAAGACGATCTCCAGAAGATGGCCGAGTCCAACCGGGCCTTCGCTCACTACCGCTGGTAGTCACGGTCGAGGCGCATCTGCCTCAAACAACTTGCTCGGTGTTGCCGGGCCACATCCCCACTCCCACGAAAACCGAGAGATAGAGACATGTCGCAGTATCCCCTCGAACGAACCCGAAACATCGGGATCATGGCCCACATCGACGCGGGCAAAACCACGACCACCGAGCGGATCCTGTACTACACGGGCAAGTCATACAAGATCGGTGAAGTTCACGATGGCGCTGCCACCATGGACTGGATGG
>DORQ01000317.1:0-2120 GCA_003514205.1 Acidimicrobiaceae bacterium | reverse complement strand
TGGATGGTCCAGGAGCAGGAGCGTGGAATCACCATTACGTCTGCTGCAACCACCTGCTTTTGGAAAGACACCCTGTCGAACACAGAGCATCGAATCCAGATCATCGACACTCCAGGCCACGTCGACTTCACGGTTGAGGTTGAGCGGTCGCTCCGTGTGCTCGATGGCGCTGTTGCAGTGTTCGACGGAGTTGCGGGCGTGGAGCCGCAAACAGAAAACGTGTGGCGCCAGGCCAATAAGTACGACGTGCCCAGAATGTGTTTCGTCAACAAGATGGATCGAACTGGGGCAGATTTCTACATGGTGTTGGACACCATTATCGAGCGACTTGAAGCGAAGGTTGCTGTCATTCAGCTGCCGATTGGGTCCGAAGCGAACTACCTCGGCATTGTCGATCTCGTTGAGATGAACGCTTGGGTCTGGCAGGGTGAAGACCTCGGCGCATCTTGGGATGTCGTGGAGATCCCCGAGGACATGGTCGAACTCGCAGACGAGTACCGTCAGCGTCTCATCGACGTGTTGTCCGAAACCGATGAGAACATCATGGAGAAGTTCATCGGCGAAGAGGAGATCTCGGCCACCGATATTCGTGCTGCACTTCGAGAGGCCTGCATCAACCACAGCGTTGTTCCAGTCCTCAATGGCACTGCCTTCAAAAACAAGGGCGTACAGCCACTGCTTGATGCGGTGTGCTTCTACATGCCGGCACCTTCGGACATTCCTCCCGTCATCGGTCACAATGCCAAAGGCGACGTCGAGATTGAACGAGCTCCGCTTGCGAGCGAACCATTTTCCGCTCTCGCATTCAAGATCGCCACGATGCCCCACATCGGCAAACTGACCTACATCAGGGTGTACAGCGGGCAACTCGCCAAGGGCGACCAGGTCATGAATATGCGCACGACTTCCAAGGAGCGTTGCGGTCGACTCCTTGAGATGCACGCCATCGAGATGAACGACAAAGACGCCATCTACGCTGGCGACATTGTTGGCGTTGTTGGGATGAAGAACACTCGGACTGGCGATACCTTGTCAGACCCAGCGAACCAGGTGGTCCTCGAGAACCTGACATTCCCCGATCCGGTGATTCATGTGGCTGTGGAGCCCAAGACCAAGGCCGACCAGGACAAGATGTCCAAGGCGCTCTTCGCTCTCTCCGAAGAGGACCCGACGTTCCAGGTGCGCACTGATGAGGAGACGGCCCAGACGGTCATCTCCGGGATGGGCGAGCTGCACCTTGAGGTGCTCGTCGATCGAATGATGCGTGAGTTCAAAGTTGACGCAACGGTGGGCAAGCCCCAGGTTGCGTACCGCGAGACGATCACCCAGGCAGTCACTGGAGTGACCTACACCCACAAGAAGCAGACCGGCGGCTCGGGTCAGTATGCCGAGGTTCAGATCAACATGGAAACCACTGGTCCCGGTGGCGGCTACATCTTCGAGGACAAGATCTCGGGTGGCCGAATCCCGAAGGAATACATCCCATCGGTGGATCATGGCATCCGCGATGCCATGTCCAATGGTGTGCTTGCGGGATACCCGACAGTCGATATCAAGGTGCAGCTGACCGACGGTAAGTACCACGATGTTGACTCCTCCGAAATGGCGTTCAAGATCGCTGGAATCCAGGTCTTCAAGGAAGCTGCTCGCAAAGCTAAGCCAGTGCTTCTGGAACCGATCATGACCGTAGAGGTTGTGACCCCTGACGATTACATGGGCGACGTCATTGGCGATCTGAACTCACGGCGAGGAAAAGTCGGCAAGATGGAGCAGCGGGGCAACAACCAGCTCATCAATGCCGAGGTTCCGCTATCGGAGATGTTCGGCTATTCAACTGACCTTCGGTCGAAGACTCAAGGCCGAGCGACCTATAGCATGCAGTTCGGGAGCTACCAGCACACTCCGAGAAACGTGCAAGAAGAAATCGTCGCACGAGTGACGGGCCAATAGTTCTCGTGCCGAGGGGCTACTCTCGGCACTGAGGTTGACCTCTCACGAGGCGCAACTCATCACCGGGTCGCTCATCGAGTCGGTCCGAAGCAAGTAGCTAGTAATCAACAAACATCATCAACGATTCCCAAGGTAGGAAAGGCACAACTCATGGCCAAGGAGAAGTTCGA
>DORQ01000366.1 GCA_003514205.1 Acidimicrobiaceae bacterium | reverse complement strand
TCGGCAGCGGGCCGCCCTCGGGCTATCACCGCGCTGCTGCTCTGGCGCCTCTCCCAGCCGCTCGGGTAAGACGTTCCGGTATGCCGCGTGCGCGGCCTACCCGGTGGGCGCGGACCGGTGAACACCACGCCACAGCGGGAACAGAGTGATAAGCAATCTCTGGAGATGCCGGCGGGATCGAGGACCGACATACTGGCGAACTATGACATCCCTTGTGGGGCCGACCGAAGGCGAAGAACTACGTCCGACCCCAGCCCTCTTGGCTCGCGCCCGACACGTCCAAGCACCCGCCTCCGATAGCCCAGTCGGGGGCACCCTAACTGCTTCTGAAGGCGACCGGGCACAGTTGCTGAGCGCCTTGCGGAGACTTGGGCTACTTGAACGAGTGACAGTGGACAGCTCGCCTCCCCAGTCCGCGCACAACCTTCACCCGGATCTGCTCGAGAACGAGATCAGCACTGAGCACATAGTGCGTCTGTGGACCGAGATCCTGAGCGTTGAAACAAAAGCGGGAGCCGTCGACTTGTTGTGCTTGGAGTTCTGGCTTTCCCGAGGCTACTCCCAAGTGATCCACACCCTCCCCAAGAAGTATACGTACAGCAAGACCCTCTTAACAGTCCGCCAGCGAGTGGCGATCAGCCTTCACGACTATGCCCGAGAGCTAAACTGGCGCCGTCCCGTAATGTACGTCACTGCGCTAAAGATGGCGCGCGCCTACTTGCGAGATGCCGTAGGGCATGAGTCGGCGATGCGCGAGGACCTGCGAAAAGAATTCACAGGCCGGCTTGGCGTGTCCACTGTACTGATTTCCCGTTTCGAACGGGTGTCCCATGGCGAGGTTCGAGAGTGCCGCCTGGCGTTGCAGCGGTCGCTGATACAGGGCAACGAACCGAAATCGGCACTTCCCTACCTGGTGGAGGCTGCCGTCGTGGAGTACGACCTTACGGGAGATCCTTTGGGACTTAAGGATGTCTTGAATGCGTGTGCGTCATTCGACGAGTCCGCAGATTCGGAAACTCTCAGGCTCGCCCAAGTGGATGCAAACTTAAGGCTTATGGAGTTCGCTGACCCCGATGACAAGCGGTTGTTGCGTCGAGAAGTGGACAACCTGCTTGATTCCGTATGTGGGTCCCAGGACGCCGAGATCAATATTCGCCGCGCGATGGCTCTAGGTCTCCTTCAGGCACAGGACGAGGGAATTCCCGATGCAGTGCATGTCCAAGGAGTAAGGTTCCCCTTCGGCTACAGGGACAGTGAGGCCCTCCATCTAACCCTTAGCGCCGCCGCCCCCAAGATGTACGAGCGGCTGATGGAAATTGCGAATAGAGGGGAACCGATGGCGATCGGTGTCCTCGCGGATATCCTAACTGAGGAACGGGCCCCCCTAGCCATTGAACCTGGGCTCAGGCTTCGGAGAGCCATTGACCTTCGCAAGAACCTGCGGGCGTCGGACGTCAGGGCCGACCTACTGAACTTGCGAGACCGTGCCGCATTGGCTCAAATCGACAAGGATACGGAGGCCCGCCGCGCGGCGCTCCTTGGCCTAGCTGGCCTCGTCTCCAAACCGCTCACCGCCGCTCCCGCACTGGTACTTCTCGCCCGGAACGTCGAAAGTGCCGGCGGAATCCCGATGCCGATCATCGCAGGAACCCCGCCGGACGAGGAACGTGCCCTAAGACTTGTGGCCGCTGGTAATCACGAGTCGCTCTGGAACATGGCGGCTGAGGCGGCCCTCGCTGATGTCAACCTTACGATAATTCGCCTTGGCGGACGAAGTGAAGTCACAACTGTTGGCGACTACTACGGTCTGAGCGCCGAAGAGTTCGTCTTCAAACAGGGAGACCCCATCGCATTCGAGCGAGACTCCAGCCGAGAAGAGTTGATTCGGCGCTACGTTGAGGCGAAGGGATATGAAGGTGTATTCGGCGTTCCCGTGAATCTCGCAACGTGCCGTCCGATTGGGATCGACGACACCAAGGTTGTAGTTGCTCGACGATACGTTCGCGGTACGTGTCTTCAAGAAGCGCTCGCGACTGAGGATTTGGAGTGCCGAGTCGCGAACCTAGCGGACGCCGCTCGATTCCTTGGGTTGATCAACCTAGCGGAGCATTCGGACTCAGCGACTGGGGCGCGGGTAGAGCTCAAGAAGAAGGAAATGGGGCGTTGGCTGAGGAACTGTGGACTGGGCGACCCAGGTGCCACGTTCGACGCGTGGTGGGCGGTGATGCAGCAAGGGATGCTCGTGCGGCGCCGGGATGCGCACTTGGGTAACTGGTTGCGCGCGGACGACGGTCGCCTGATCGCCATGGACCTTGAGGCCCAGGGGTGGCGGCCAGTCGGATATGACCTCGCCCAGATCTCCGATGATCACGTTTTCCTTGACATCCGGGACTGGGTCTCCAGGCGCGTCATCTTCGAGGCATACCGCGAAGCCCGCAAGGCCCCGGGCGATTCAGGCGATTCTGAGTGGGTTGCATATCAGGCGGGTGTTCTCGCTCGGCTAGTCTGGGGCCTCACCAATCCAAACGATGGTCCGTTTGACTCTGGGGTGGCTGAGTTCAGGTTGCATGGCTTCGCGGATTCGGTGGAGAGTGAGGTGTTGTCAGGCATAGCTTCGGAGATTTTGGCTGCGTGGTTGAAGCGTCGAGGCTTAGTTGAGTTGCCCAAGCGGTTGGGCAGAACCGACGGTGCGGGACGCATCCGCCTGAGTCGTGCAATGGCGTATCACCTGAGACACGATCGGACCCTGTCGATGGACCGTGGCGGATGGACAAACCTAGGCGACCTAGCGGCAGCCCTTCAGCGCGGCGCTACTCCAGAATTGCTCGCGACGGTAGCGACTGACCGTCGGGAGGCTCGCTTTGAACTCAGTGAAGGTCGGGTTCGAGCTCGATACGGGCATTCGCTCGCGGTTCAACTGGACTACAGGACGCCATCGCGCGCGCTTACGGTTTACCACGCATCTCCGTGGAAGTACGCGTCATCGATTCTTGATCAATGCCAAGGCCTGGATCCGGGAAAGCGACAGTGGGTTCACTTGACTGACTCGCTAGCCGAGGCAGTCGCGAATGGCGTGCGCGAGGGGCATCCGCTCGTGTACCAGGTGTCGTCTGCGGATCTACCCAACCTGCTCGCGGCAAGTACACACACGTTCATTGCTCGCTCGGTCTTGAGCGACGCTATGTCAGTTGTCCCCATGTCCGCCTACTGGGACCAGATTCCGACGATTGAACGCTCTTTGGCGCCGACCGATTGCCAAGCGTAGCCAAGCGTGGACCCTTGTCGTCCGGAGTAGTTTCCGTCGTAAGCGTTCATCAACAGGTGCAGCCTCAGCCACGGGGCCGGAGGATTGTCGATGGCACATCTCGCCGGTGACACGCCCTGCCTGGATGCCAAGCCGTCTTTCAAACCTCACGATTCCGCGCGGCGCAGTACCGGCCGCGCCACAACCCG
>DORQ01000211.1:5066-5602 GCA_003514205.1 Acidimicrobiaceae bacterium | reverse complement strand
CAGGCCAGCCGATACCAGGCACGCCTTCGCCACCGAAATCCCAGCAGCAGCTACTCAACTCCCTTGGTCTCGTGCGGGTGCTCTCGTGGAGTGCCCCGGCGCTAGCGATTGTCGGCCTTCTGATGGCTCAGCAGTGGAGCCTCTGGGCGTGGTCGTTCTTCTTGCTTGCCGCTTCGTGCGTTCAGGCTGGGGCGTACCTGTCCTCGCGCCCATCTGGGGATCGTTTGACGTTGGCTTGGGTTGGCGTTGGGGGCATGGTGATGCACTGGGTTCTCATCGTTCTGCCGTATATCGCGTCGAATCAGGGCTTTGTCTCGACCATGGCCTGTGTCTCCGCTGGTCTCGCTGCGCGGCTGGCTGAGCGGCACGGCGTTGGTGAGTTGCCCGAAAGCCTTCGGTGAAACGCGCACTGCTGCTCAGCGGACTTGGGCTGAACTGCTGTGCGCTCGGAGTTCCATGGGGGCTCGTCACCCGAGCGACGACGACCCTCGGCGCCCAGTTGCAGTACGGCATGGAGTTTAGGTTTGGCTTTGACG
>DORQ01000211.1:0-4799 GCA_003514205.1 Acidimicrobiaceae bacterium | reverse complement strand
CTGGGCGTTTTGCTGAGACCCGCACGGTTGAGTGTCACGACACTTCGAACACTCCTCGGTGCGGCGTGTCTCATTGCAGTTCTCAGCGCTCGAACAGTCATCTCGCCAAACCCGCTTGCCGCGGCCCTCGTGATTGGGGGCGCTGCGTGTGTTGGAATTGCCAGTGGGGCACTGGCCTCGCGAAGCAACGGTGTCACAAGCAGCTAGCGCAGATTCCAATCAGGTCCATTTGGTGACTCGTCGGCTGGAACCCATGCAGCTTCGCCACCGAGGCCATCTCCTGATCCACGGTGACTTCCAAGGCGACGGGCAGCGTGATGTCTTTCACCGAGCCGCAGGAGGAACAAATGAGGTGATGGTGATGGTGACCGCTGAGCGCCTCGGAGATCTCGAAACGAGCGAACTCGTCTTTGGTCACAATTCGGTGCACCACGCCTGCAAGTTCGAGTACGGCGAGGTTTCGATACGCAGAACTCTGCGCTAGGGAGGAGTCGTGATGGAGGATCTCAGGTATCGAGAGCGGTTCCGCGGACGTGTTGAGAATCTCGACGAGTTTCCGGCGGCGAGTTGAGTAGGTGTGTGCAATCCTCCGGAGCCGGTCAGCAGCGGCCGCATGCAGGTCCAGGTCATGTTGCATGTGCATCACTCTAGAGGGCACGAGGCGCGGCGAGAGTGCCAACGACTCGCGTAGCGACGGCGAGGGCGACGCCCTATACCAAGTCCAAACCAGCGGCAGTCCACTCGATGACGCCGCCATCAAGGTTGGTTACCTGTGTGAAGCCCGCCTCTTTCATTCGATCCAGGGCTTGGCCGCTTCGATTGCCTGAACGGCAGTAGATCGCGTACTTCGCGGATTTGTCGAGCGCTGCAATCTTCGTATCGAAATCGGCGCTTTCGAAATCGATGAGCGTGGCGCCCTCGATGTGACCTGCAGCGAACTCGTCAGGTCGGCGAACGTCTATCAGCTGAATGGAGCTGTCACCTTGAATCAACTCATTGAATTCCTTCACTCCGACGCTTCGCATTGACCCCGGCTCTGAGGCTGAGGAGGAAGCCTTATCGGTGGAGTCAGAATCGCCACATGCACCTGCACCAACAGCGAGGGCAATCGCCATCAGCAGCGATGGGAAGAGCCGTGTTGGTCGTATGGAACTGCGGAAAAGGTGAAATGGGTTCATACCCCATAGGGTACCCCGAACGGCGGGGAATTTCACGTCTCACGGTCCCAGCAAGTTCTCCTCGTCAACGCGATCGAAAGCGATCTCGTTTCGTGGCCCAGTGACCCAGTGACCCAGTGACCCAGTGGCCCGGCAGCTCAGCCTCAACGATCCGCGTGGCCCCCCTCTTCGTTGATTCCGATAGCTGCTTGGGCGGCAGCGAGGCGGGCGATGGGAATTCTGAAGGGGGAACACGAGACATAGTCGAGGCCGGCAGCAACGAAGAACTGAATCGAGGCCGGATCTCCGCCATGCTCGCCGCACACCCCGATCTTCAGTCGGCGTTTCACGCCACGCGCCTGCTGGACAGCAAGCGAGACCAGCGCTCCAACACCTTCGACATCGATCGAATCGAATGGGTCTCCTTCGAGGAGTCCTTGACTGAGGTAGGCGGGCATCATCTTGGCTTCAACATCGTCACGACTGAAACCGAATGTCATCTGCGTCAGGTCGTTCGTACCGAAGCTGAAGAAGTCGGAGACTCGTGCGAGATCAGCGGCGATGAGTGCCGCCCGAGGCGTCTCGATCATGGTCCCGATGAGCAGGGTCGACGTCACGTTCAGTTCCTCGGCCACAGCAATCACCCACGACCTAGCGAGCGCCATCTCCTCCTTGGAGACAGTGAGGGGAATCATGACTTCCACAATCGGCCGACCTCCCGCCGCTTCGCGGTCACGCACGGCGTCGAGGAGTGCGCGCACCTGCATGGCGTAGAGGCCCGGCTTCATGACTGCCAGACGGACTCCGCGAATGCCCAGCATCGGGTTGGCCTCTGACCACTCCGAGGCCGCCGCGCGTAAGGCCAGTTCATCTTTTGTGAGCGCTGTACCCGCCGCCTCTTTCAAATCGAGGTCGCTGGTATGTGGCAGGAACTCATGCAGCGGTGGATCGAGCAATCGAACCGTCACCGGAAGACCATCCATTGCCTCAAGGATCTCCACAAAGTCTGCTCGCTGAACTTCTCGAAGCTGGTTGAGCGCCGCCTTCTCTTCCTCGGGGGTCTCGGCCAGGATCATCCGTCTCACCACGGGTAGCCGATCCTCGCGAAGAAACATGTGCTCGGTTCGAACCAACCCAATCCCCTCAGCTCCGAAACTTCGAGCGTTGAGGGCATCGGGACCGTTATCCGCATTCGCCCGAATCTTGATAGTTCCCCGGCGAGCATCGTCGCACCAGCTCATGAGCGTTGAGAATTCAGTGGTGGGCACAGGTGCTGTGAGCGCGGCCTCGCCCAAGTACACGGCACCAGTGGTGCCATCGATTGAGATGAGGTCGCCCTCCTGAACAGTGGTGGTGCCCACATGGAAACTTCGGCCGTCCACATGAACCCCATCTGCCCCAACCACTGCGGGCTTTCCCCATCCTCGTGCAACCACTGCAGCGTGGCTGACGAGTCCACCACGGCTCGTGAGCACGCCCGAAGCGGCCAGCATGCCGTGGATATCTTCTGGATTGGTCTCCTTGCGAACGAGGATGACCGAGGCGCCCGTCGCGGCACGCTCTGCAGCGTCGTCAGCGGTGAATACGGCGACGCCAACTGCAGCACCCGGAGAGGCTGCTAGCCCGCGAACCAACACAGGCTTGTCACCCGGATCGAGGCTCGGGTGCAGGATCTGCTCGAGGTGTTCAGGGGTGACCCGGCCGATTGCCTCCTTCCTGGTCAATGAAATGGCAGGGTCGGTGGTCATCTCCACCGCCATCCGGATAGCTCCCGCACCCGTTCGTTTGCCGATGCGGCATTGCAATATCCAGAGCTGTCCCTGTTCAATCGTGAATTCCAGATCGAGCATGTCCCGGTAGTGGGCCTCCAACCGCTTCATGATCAGCAGCAACGCGGCGTATTGGTCGGGGAAGGAATCGGACATCGATTCAAGTGGCTGTGTCGGCCGTACCCCGGCAACGACATCTTCCCCTTGAGCGTTGAGGAGGAAGTCGCCATAGGGTCGGTCTTCCCCGGTTGCTGCATTCCTCGTGAATGCCACACCTGTTCCCGAGTTTTCGTCGCGGTTGCCGAACACCATCACCTGCACGTTGACTGCGGTGCCGAGGTCATGGGAGATGTGTTCGCGCTCCCGGTAAGCGATCGCGCGAGCGCCGTTCCACGAGTCGAAGACTGCGTCCACAGCTCGCTCCAACTGAACGCGAGGGTCTTGGGGAAACGAGCGGCGTGTTTCGGAACGGATGGTCGCTTTGTAGGTGCGGCACAGGTGCTTCCAACCTGCAGCGCTGACGTGTGCGTCATCTTCTGCGCCCTCGGAGGCGCGAGTGGCATCAAGGTCCTCGTCGAAGAGGGCCCCGTCCACTCCCAAGACGATTCGCCCGTACATCGAGATCAAACGAGCGTAGGAACAGTAGGCAAACCGATCATCCTGGGTAGTCGCTGCGAGACCCCGGACGCTTTTGTCATTGAGGCCGAGATTGAGGATCGTGTCCATCATTCCCGGCATGGAAAACTTCGACCCCGATCTGACCGAGACGAGCAATGGGTTCTTGGGGTCACCCAACACTCGACCGCTTGAGCGCTCCAAGCGCTTGAGGTGCCGTTGAAGTTCAGATCCGAGACTTTCCGGGCGGCCCGTGCGGAGGTACTTGCGACAGGTTTCGGTCGTCACAGTGAACCCTGGGGGCACCGCCAAGTTCAGAACCGACGACATCTCGGCAAGATTGGCCCCCTTCCCACCGAGCAACCCGGCGAGGTGTTGTGGAGCTTGACGGTGCGGGTGGTCGAACGCGTAGATCATTGGCATACGCCGAACGCTAATTTGAGTTGCGACACCGCGGCAGGGCCAAGGGACCCTTTCCGGCGCGGAGCAGGGCGGTGCAATGTTGACCGCGGGCGTGGAAGACTTGCCTGTCTCACCGTTAGTCGCTCAACCGCTTGCGAGGCACGCTATGAATGATCCAGTACCGACCGCAGTAGCTGGAGAACCTCGCATTCACCCTGAGCTGCGAAGGGTTGCTCGGTTTCTCCCGCGTCGAGCGATCTCTCGGAGAACAGTGCCAATGGTCCGGTTCGCGCTGAGGGGTCTTGATCGAATGAAGCGGCCCGGAGTAGAGGTCTGCGAGGTGGGAGACATCACTGTCCACGTGCATACTCCGCCCGGCGCGCAGGCAGGCCGCAGGCCGGCGATTCTTTGGATTCACGGTGGCGGCTTCGTCATTGGCACTGCTGCTCAGGACCACGCGGTGTGTCAGCGCTTGGCGAAGCGTCTCGGAGCAGTCGTTGCGGCAGTGGACTATCGCCTTGCCCCTGAGCACCCGTTTCCAGTTCCGTTAGAGGACTGCCACGATGCGCTGGTTTGGTTATCAGAACGAGCAGATGTCGACCCGCAGCGCATCGTGATTGCCGGGGCCAGCGCCGGTGGTGGATTGGCTGCCGGTTGTGCTCTGCTGGCGAAGCAACAGGGCATTGTCACTCCACTACTGCAGGTGCTGGTCTATCCGATGCTTGATGATCGAACTGTCCTGCGTACTGGTATCGATGAGCGGAACTTCCGGCTGTGGACCAATCGCTCCAACAGGTTCGGTTGGACGGCGTATCTCGGTGGCCCTCCCGGCGCGGCGGACGTGTCCCCGCTTGCC
>DORQ01000196.1:17092-21711 GCA_003514205.1 Acidimicrobiaceae bacterium | reverse complement strand
TACTGCTCCCGGCTTGGGTTTGAGCGAGTAGCCGAGTTCGAGTTTTGGGCAACGGGATTCGAAGGCGGACCTCAGCAAATATCAGCCGATGGGGGAAACACAACGCTCGCAGTGTTTGAGGCCTCCGCGGGTCACCCGATAATCGCCCAGAAAACAGGCATTGCCTTCAGCGTGGACGCAGAGAACTTCGCGCTCTTCGCTCGCAGACTTCCTGGCGAGTTTCTCGCTCCTGATGGGCACCAACTGCACCCGGCCGACATTGTGGATCTCGACCTCTGTTGGTCAATCTACTTCTGCGACCCTTGGGGAAATCAGTTCGAGATCAACTCATATGACTACGAGGAAGTACGTACTGACCTGATCCTGGCCGACGGGATCACGCCAACACGCCTTTGGCCTACCGAGTGTTATTCAGAGTTTCGTAGAGCTCAGGAGCAATGACCTCCACTCGAATCGCGTCGCCCAGCGACGCATCGGAGATCGCTGAGCTACTAGTCGCCTTCAACACCGAATTCGAGGTGCCCACCCCTGCAGCTGCGGTCCTCGCAGACCGCCTCAGCACGCTCCTGCACAGCGAGGACACGTTCGCCATTCTCGAGGGGGGACCTGCACGTGGGGTTGCACTCGTGACGCTCCGTCGAAACGTCTGGTATTCAGGTCGCGTCGCGTTGCTCGACGAGCTCTATGTCAAACCAGAAGACCGAAACCACGGCATTGGTTCGAAGTTGATCCAGCACCTGTTCTCAGTCGCGAAGGAACGGAGCCTTGCCCTCATCGAGATCAATGTCGACGAGGGCGATATCGACGCTCAGCGCTTCTACAGCCGCCACCACTTCTCAGCGGCAGATCCAGACACTCACGAACGGGCCTTCTACTACTACCGGGAGTTCGAATAATTCGCTGAAGCGAGGCGCCGTACCTGGAAGAATTCTCATATGGCGGGATTCGGACTTGAGGTCGACTGTTTGACGAAGCGGTACGAGGACAATCTGGCGCTGAACGACGTCTCCCTCTCGGTCGAGCCCGGTGAAATCTGCGGTTTGCTCGGACCAAACGGAGCTGGGAAAACCAGTCTCGTTTCGATTATCGCGGGCCTCCGAAACGCCGACTCCGGATCTGTGTTCGTCGGAGGACTCGACGCCTTCCGGAGTCGAAGTTCTGTCCGAGCCAGCATCGGCCTCGCCGGCCAGGAAACGGGCATCTATCCAACGATCAAGGTCTCCGAGAACCTCAAACTGTTCGCCGGGCTTTCGGGACTTGGGCGGGCGGACCGAGCCCAGCGTATTGAAGAACTCGCAGCTGCGTTCGAGCTCACTGGGTTGATGGATCGATTGGGGCGCAATCTGTCTGGAGGCGAGAAACGCCGACTTCACACAGCAATGGCACTACTACATCGGCCAACAGTTCTTCTGCTCGACGAGCCAACAACAGGTGTCGATGTCGTGTCTCGATCACGACTCCTCGAGGTGATCCGGCGGCTCGCCCACGAGGATGGCTGCACGGTTCTCTACTCCACCCACTACCTACCCGAGATCGAGGAACTCGGCGCAACGGTGGCCATCCTCGACCAGGGCTCCATCATCACACGGGGATCGTTAGGCCACTTGATTGAGAAGTTCGGACATGGCGAAGTATCCATCACCTTTGACGGCCCCGCCCCCTACATCGAGGGCGCAGAGTCGGATGGCAACTGCTTGACTCGTACCGGCGACAACGGAGGAGAGCTGCTGGGCGAATTGATCACGCAACTCGGCACGGATGCCGGTCGGGTCCGGTCGGTTGAAATCCACACAGCGGATCTCGAAAGTGTGTTCCGCACGCTGACCGGCCGTCAGTACGATCCCGAGCAGAGCCCGAACCTCGGGGAGGTACAGCGGTGAGTGGCGCTCGACAACGAATCGCCAGTGTGATCGCTCACGACCTGCGAATCCTCAAACGCGATCCGGCTTTTCTCATCATCTTCACCCTCATGCCACTCGCATTCATGGCATTCACCAAAGGCGCGTTCGCTGCAGGGCTCTCCGCTGAGTTTCCCGGCCGAGCCTTCAATGGCAGCGAACAGGTGGTACCTGGAGCAGCTGTGCTTTTCAGCGGCTTCCTCGTGGGCAACCTCGGTTTCGCTGTCTTCAGAGAGCACGGATGGGCAACCTGGGATCGGCTGCGAGCGAGCAAGTTGAGCACGACCGAGTTGATGCTCGGCAAGGCAATCACTCCAATCCTGATTCTTGGATTGCAGCTCACCGTGATGTTGTGCGCTGGGGCACTCCTGTTTGACATGAACCTTCGGGGATCGCTCGTTGCCTTCATCAGCGTGGCTGCCGCGTTGGCGCTCATGGAGGTAGCACTGGGCTTTGCGCTCCTCGCAATTTGCCGGTCCGTCCTACAACTGAACGCGATCACCAACCTTGGCGCCATGCTGCTTTCCGGGCTTGGCGGAGCGATTACCCCCGTCTTTCTCCTGCCAAGCTGGGCACAACGAATAGCTCCAGCGACACCTGCATACTGGGCTATGAAGGGCTTCACAGCAGTGACTCTCGAAGGCGGCGGAATGAGCGAGGTCGGCAAACCCGTCGCCGTGTTGCTTGCGTTCTCCGCTGGTTTCGTGCTGGTTGCGGCAGTTCGCTTCAGAACAGAGGACGCCAAAGTGGGCTGGGCCTAGAGCAGCCTGCGTTGCGAGAGAGGCATCGCCTCCGTCATCGCGGCGAGCCGAGCTCAGTTCCATTCGAGCCCAAGGATCTGGCCGAGCCTATACATCAGGCTGGCGGCCATCAGACTCACAGCCACAATCAAGGCCAGCCAGAACACCACCCTGCCGATCATTGGATGCCGAACGCTGCGAACTCGAAGGCCTTCCAAGAACCGCCCCCGTGCGGCGAACCTACCACCTTGGCTGAAAAGGCACTCCTCCACTGGCTCGATTCCCAGGGTTCGGAACGGATTGAACTCCGGAGGCCGATACGGGTCGAAATCGCTCACGATCGAAGCGTAGATACACACTTCCGCTCAACAAGCATCCGCCGATGAGCCAGCAGCCCAACTCCGCAGCTACCCTGCTGCCGTGGCCCCTTCTCCACTTCCTGTCGATGATTCCGGAACTCGATCGTCTCCTCCGGTCGTCATTCGAACTGCCTGGATCCTTGTTGGGCTGTGTTCGGCAGCTGTTGGCGGGATCGCTATCGCGATACCCGGCCTTCCGACGACGGTGTTCTTTGTGTTCGCGGCGTGGTGTTTCTCCAAATCAAGTCCTCGTCTTGAGGCGTGGCTACTAGGACTTCCCGGCATTGGGATTCTCGTGACCAATTACCGGGCGGGGCTTGGAATGCCCGTTCAGGCAAAGGTGACTGCCAATCTCATGATCACCGCGGCCGTCGTGGTGAGCGCCTTCATCGTCGACAAGACCTGGGTTGCAGTCGCGATCCTGGCGACCGGCCTGGTTGGCGTGCTGTGGGTGACCTTCAAAGTGCCAACCCACCGCCCCGATCACATTGCAGAGACAGACACGAGCGAGGCGGTGGGTTGAGCCGACGGGTTGTTTCACTCAGGGCTCAGGAATCTGCTCCCAGCCGGGTACGTCAGCCCAGGAAGTCAGCCATGGCTGCCATCGCTTCCGCTGGAGTCTCGACTTGAGCCACTCGAGTCATCGGCCGACTCACTTGAGCCACCTCTCCCCCGATCTCCTCCTCGGCCTCGGCCTCGGCCCCGGTTACTGCTGTCCTCGTCGTTGTCGCCGCGATCCTCAGCGCGCGGATGGTCGCCACCGCGGTCGTCGATAGTCGTTGTGGTCTGGTCTCCGGGCAGTGTGGTCGATGGCCGATCGCCTCGACCCTGGTCCGGGGTGCCGTCATCATCTGTGGAGCCTCCGCCGGTGACAACCCGAATGGTCACACTCGGAGCCGTGTGATTCGGTGCAGTCACATTCGGCGTGGTTCCGGCGGGCAAGGCCGGGGGTGCCTCTGGTGCAGTTCCCAGCACAGGAATCTGCGACTGGCCAGCTGTCGCCTGCGGCAGCTCTGTGGTCGTCGAGATATCGCCTCGACCGCGGTCCGGGGTCCCATCATCGCCTGCAGAACCCTCGTCGACCACGACGATCACAGTCGACGGGGTGATTGGGATTCCGCTTTGATCCCCGCGTCCTTGATCGGTTGTGCCGTCATCGCTTCCTATCGACGCGCTGGCTGCGGTGATGCCGACGGCAAGGGTCCCCGCCGTCAATATGGCACCTGCAGTCAGCAAGAACGGAGCCCTTGCAAAGCCTGACTGAATTACTGATCGTAGTGATTTCATTGGCGTTCCTCTCGTCGTGACTCCCCGTTTGGGGGTGACGGATCAGACACGCAGAAGCGGCCATGAAGGTTTGGACCTTCTTCCTACTTCTGGATCAACTCCCCGTTGATGACCCTGGCATCGATGGAAGCCGTTCCCGATCCCTGTCCAGATCCCCCTCCATCGCGACGGAACGTCACCACGACACGCAACGCGTCCTTCTGCTCGAGAGATTGCAGCGTCCAGCCCGATGCAGGATCAGTACGAACCACATTGAGTGAGGAAGCAGACCACGCCAGTTTCGCAGTACCCCCCTCGCAGGACATGATCCGCTCACCGCCGATCGACGGTGCACT
>DORQ01000196.1:6125-16883 GCA_003514205.1 Acidimicrobiaceae bacterium | reverse complement strand
CTCTGTGGCGTCGCAGTTGATCCTCCCGGCTGCGGATCTGGAGTGGATTGGGGATCTGGGGTCGGCTGCTGATCGGGCAGCGTGGTTTCGGGAGGAGCGGTGGTAGTGAGAGTGGTTGAGGCGCCGTTCTGCGAGCCATCAGTCGTGCTTGGTGCGAGGGTGGAGAGGTCATCAACGCTGGTTGGGGTCCCATCACGCGGAGAGGTGGCCACCTTTTCGGTCTCCACCTGCGAGTCCCGCGGGGTGTTCAACCACGCCAATGAACCCGCGAGGACAACCACGGCAGCCGCTGTAGATCCTGCGGCGTAGGTCACTGCTCGCCGACGCTTCGCACGCTCGAACCGCGGACGCAATCTCGCAAGTTCCGCACCTACCTCAGTTGGGCCTGGCTGCAATGAAGCTCGGAGTCTTCTCCGGAGCGCCGCATCGATGGATTCTTCCTCATTCATGAGTCCTGTCCTCCAACTTCTGGGGCATCTAATGCCGTTCGAAGATTGTTCCGCGCTTGATGAAGGTGGTACTTCACTGCGCCTTCACTAATTCGCAACGCTCGAGCAACCTCGATCACCGCAAGGTCATCGAGGTAGTGGAGGGCAACGACCGCACGCTGCTGGGTGGTCAGACCTCCGAACGCAGATGCAACCTCGCTATCGAGAAACGCTGTTGCCTCAGTAAGTCGGGTATCCGACGGTGCTTGTGTCTGTGCACGGCCGGCGAGTATTCCCAAGGCACGCTGTTTGACGCCGCTTCGGCGTTGAACATCAATGGCCCGATTGATTGCCACCCTTCGGATCCAACCGACCGGGTCCTCCAGTTGGCCAATCCGATGCCAGCGCACGTACGCACGCTCGAACGCATCGGCCACACAATCTGCTGCGACCTCACGATCGCCACTGATCAGCGTCAACGAGCGAACGAGTCGCCGATATTCGGCAGCAAAGACCGCGTCAAACCCAGGCGTTCCGCGCTCAAGCGCCATTGCGTCCTCGTCCGCTCTCCACCGCACAGTAGTCATTCAAACAGCTGACACGCATGGGTGGCCTATCAGGTTTGGCTGTGCCGCAGTGAACTTGTTTCTCGCAGGCGCCGATACGCTGGGCGCAGACATTTTGTCCCTCCCGCCGAACGAAAGCAGTCCGCCATGCATCGATCACTCCGATCCCGAATTCTCCCCGTCCTCGTGCTTGGGATCCCGCTCTGCTTAGTTGCAAGCTGCAGCTCCGACACCGACTCCGCTGAGACTTCGAAGGCGGACGCAGCAAACAGCTCTGCCAGCGAGGCAGATTCAAATTCGACTGGAAGCTCCGACTCGGCGGGAGCCGATGAGTCTGGGGAAAGCGCTTCTTCGGTCGAATCAGACATCTGCACCCTTCTCAGCGCTGAAGAGGTCGGTGCGCTGCTGTCAGCAACTGTTACGCAAAGCGAGCAGGTTGGTGGCGGCTGTTCCTTCGAGCAGGAGGACCCATCTGCGTCGTCGTTGGCCTTTAACACCTCAGTGGCTAGCGACGACACTGACGGAAGCTTCAACGAGGCGCGATACGGCGCGTTCGCCGTCCTTACCGACCCAATGAAGGTGGAGCCCGGAATTGGCGACTTCTCCGCCATTGCAGCTGGCTCCATAGGTAGCGGCGAGAGCCAAGTTGGAGCTGGAATAGTGCAGGTGAATCGCACAATAGTTCAGGTTACGCTCACGCCGACCTCCGGTCTGGACCAAGGAAACGTGATCTCCCTGACCACCCAAGCCATTACCCTCGCTGCCTCGAAGCTGTAGCCACCACTTCACTCTGCATTCATGGTGACCGCACGCCTCTGTGGTTGAACCGAACAGTCTGACTGAACATCTGCCCGTCGGCGATCTGACGACAAGGGTGACCAATTTGGTACGGTCGATCTCGTGACCGACGTCCACCACTCACCCCATGACCTGACCCGTTTCGCCTGGTTGTCGATTGGGGCCGCCCTCAGCACCATGATGCTGAAGGCAGTGGCGGCGGCACTCACCGGGTCGGTTGGCCTCCTCTCCGACGCTGCCGAATCCGTCGTGAACCTGGTGGCCGGAGTCGTCGCGCTCGTAGCGCTGCGCGCTGTCGCCAAAGCGCCTGACGACGAGTTCGCCTACGGGAGGGAAAAGGCGGAGTACCTCTCGGCCGGCGTCGAGGGCACCATGATTATCCTCGCTGCAGCGTGGATCGCTTACGTGGCCATTGATCGCCTGGTTCACCCCACCGGTGTCGAACAATTGGGCGTTGGTTTGATCGTCTCGACGGCGGCTGGCATTCTCAACTTCGTCGTTGCAACCATCTTGCTCCGAGCAGCCAAACGGTACTCCTCCATGACGCTCGAGGCCGACGGCACACATCTCATGACTGATGTGTGGACATCTGTTGGAGTCTTGGTGGGCATCGGCTTGGTGGCTGGAACTGGCTGGAACTGGCTTGATCCGATCATTGCACTCGGAGTCGCGGCCAACATTGTGCTGTCCGGGTTCACGCTCATTCGCCGATCCGTCCGCGGACTCCTTGACGAGGCACTCCCAACTGCCGACCTCGACAGGGTGAACCAGATCTTGTCGAGCTATGAGTCGAGCAACATTCAATTCCACGCAGTCCGATCGAGAAGGGCGGGGCGCCGCACCTTTATGTCGCTTCACGTGTTGGTTCCCGGCGCTCAGACAGTGGCTGTTGCCCACGATCTCGTCGAACGGATCGAGGACGACCTCCACGAGGCGATCGAACACCTCACCGTGATTGCACACCTCGAACCGCTCGAGGATCCACGCTCATTTGCCGACGAAGGACTCGACCGGCGGAGCGTCCCCCCGTCCGCCGTTCGGCCACCAGGTGGATTCAACTAGGCAACTTCAGCTGATCTCCTCGACCCGACGTGTCAGGATGGCTCCAGAATCACGACCGGCATGACCCTGTCAGTCTTCAGTTCATATTCCGCCATTCCCGGAGCCGCGAGTTTCTGGGCTGTCCAGATTTCCTCGCGTTCTTCGCCTTCGGCGAACCGTGCGCGAACAGCAATGGTCTGCTCGCCAACTTCAATGCTGGCTTGGGGATTCGCGAGGAGATTGTGATACCAGGCGGGATTCATAGGCATGCCCGCGAAGGTCGCGAACACCGCGTAGCTGCCGTCAAGCGCCATGTACATGACTGGGCTCACCCGCTCCAGGCCCGATTTCGCGCCAGTCGTGGTGAGCAACAGCAGCGGAGCTCCCTCGAACTGGCCTCCGACTCGGCCGCCGTTGGCTCGAAACTCCTCAACTAGGCCACGGTTGTACTCTGCTACTGGATGGTGATCAGTCATGGGCAATTCCTGAGTTGTGAGAGCATCAGCCTCGCACATCTGCCCGTGCGAGTCATTACCAACCAAGCACCACGAATTCGGCCCAGGCTGGCAACAAACCCATGAGGTAGAGGACAGCCGTCTGCGTCAGACTGTCAGGATGCTGTTCGCAACTCAGTTTTCCGGCCCACGTGATCCGGCACCAACAAGCCCTCCCCGCGCTGCGGGCAGTATTCGCCGAACCGCCACGATCGACATCACACGAGTCGGAGACCTGTATGGCCCCGCTCGAATTGACGCTCGCGGGCGAGATCTGACGACGCCAGCACATGGCCAACCGATCGTGGCAGCACTCGAGCACCTAGCGGGAGAAGTGGATGGCGACCGCGTTCTTCGGTCGCTTTCACGCGTGCCCGCTCAACCCGGCCAATCCGACTCAACCTCTTCAGTTCACTCTCCCGATCAGCAACAAGCGATCACATCGATGGGGCTTGAGGCCCTCATCGGCACCTCCGTCGCTGGCGGCTTTCGATCCAGCGCGGCAGAGGCACTCGGCGATTCCCTGCTGCCGGGAAGCCTCCGGCACCTGTTGATCGACGATTTCGTAGGCGCCGTGCTCGTGTCGGGAGTTGCTCCCCAACACGTTGAAACGCTTGAAGGAGGTGGGCCAATCATGGAGATGACCAAGGCGTTCGAGGACATGATGTTCGCGCAGATGTCCGACCTCTGCGCTGGCTGGGCGTCTGATGCAACCATGCTGAGCGAGTACCGGTCGCACGGCTCCCTTCCAGTCGCACTCGGACCCACGGCACCCACTCTCGAGCGAAGCGATGACCCGTGGAGCTGGCATGAACTCGCTGACCTTGCTCCGCATGCAGTTCGGCGCCGGCGACGAATCGATCTGGGTCCTACCAATAGCGCTGGCCTGGCTGAATTCGATGTCCATTTTCGAGATAGCCACGCGGACGGAGAAGGGATCGAGCGCGCCGTGCACGAATACTCGGCCGTGGGAATACTCGAAGTCGCCACCGGTATCGTCATCGACGTGACGACCACTGCCCATGTGCTTCCCTGGCAAGAATGTCCAAGAGCGGTACACAGCGCGTCGAACGTGATTGGAACCCCCGTTGCCGAACTCCGATCGCTCATTCGGGCGGAGTTCCGAGGGGTTTCAACCTGTACTCACCTCAACGACATGCTTCGGTCGCTCGCAGATCTGGCTGTGTTGGCCGAGGTTCTAGAGACTTCAGCCGACCTGAGAACAAGCGGACCGGCGAACCTGTGAATCCAGGCTTGCTGGTCAGTAGCATTTCGGAATGACACTGCGGCTTGCACACATCACATTCGACTGCCATAACCCGATCAGCTTGTCGGCATTCTGGTCTGCTGCGCTGGGTCGGCCGGTCGACCCCGAGCCCTCGGAATACTTCGCAACCATCGGCTTTCCCTCGCGCCCAGAGTCGAACACGTGGATGTTCATCAGGGTTCCCGAAGCCAAGACGACGAAGAACCGCATGCATGTGGACCTCAGCAGCAACGACCGCCCTGGCGACGTAGCACGACTCATCAGCCTGGGCGCCGAACATGTTGGTGACTATGACGAGTTCGGACATCAGTGGACAACACTGCGAGATCCCGAAGGTAACGAGTTCTGCGTTTCCTGACCGACCGTGCGCCGCGACGCGGCCGGGGTGAGATCACGTCGTACTCTGAACTGATCCGTGCCGCACTTCTGCCCCGCTGGCCGATGATAGGTTCGCCTCATGCCGCTCGAACCTCGTCTCCGGCCGATCCTTGCGTTGGCACGTCTCAATCAGGAGGCGCCCGACACACCTATGGCGGTTCGGCGCGCCAACTCTGCCCGAGTTTCGAAATCCTTGGGTGGGCTCGGCATGAGGCCGGGTCCCGAGCCGTCAACCACGATCGACAGAGCAGTGCCGGTCGACGGGGGACAGATCACAGTTCGCATCTACACACCGCCTGGCACCGGACCATTCCCGCTCTACGTCTTCCTCCACGGCGGTGGTTGGTGTATCGGCAACATCGATGAGCGAAACCCGCGCTGCAGGGCAGTGGCCGCTGGTGCGCAGTGCGTGGTTGCCTCAGTCGACTATCGGCTCGCCCCGGAGAACCAGTTCCCAACTGGCTTCAACGACTGCTATCAAGCAATGGTCTGGCTGATCGCTCATGCACATGAGCTGAACATCGATCCATCCAAGATTGCCATCGGCGGCGAATCCGCTGGCGCCAACCTTGCCGCTGCGGTCTGCCTCCGTGCACGAGACGAGAACGGTCCATCAATCTGCCACCAGTGGCTCGATGTTCCCGCCACCGACGCCACGATGAGCCAGTCGGGATATCGAGAGGTCGCCGATGGATACCTTCTCGATCGCGCCCTCCTGGAAATCTACTTCGACCACTACCTTCCCGATCCAGCGCTGAGAACCGATCCTTCGGTTTCTCCGCTCCTTGCCGCCTCGCACGCCGGACTTCCGTCCGCATGGATCATGAGTGCGGAGTTCGATCGACTCAGGGGCGACGCTGTGGCCTACGCCGACGCGTTGAGGGCTGCTGGAGTGCCGGTAGAACACACTCGCTTGGACGGCCACGTACATGCCTCTTTCGCGTTGACACGCCTGCTGCCAAGCTCACGCGCCTACGAGGAGGCAGCTATTGCGGCGCTGGCTCGTGCGTTTCGCTCGGCTCCAGAGTAGACAGCGAACAGCTGAACTCGTCCTCTACCCGCAGACTCACCATGCGGCGCTCCATGCGGACACACAAGGCTCAGCGGGGTCCGACGTAGCGGTACCCGCGCACCCAGTCGATCTGCATCTGCTGCGGCATGGCCGAAGCGTCGACCGTTCCCACCCAGCCCCCGAGCTGCAACGCGAACCTCATCTCCTGCGGAACCGTGTCGAAGGGCCACCAGCCATTTGGGCCCTCGTCCGACTTTCGATGGGTAGCGGTGCGCCGACCGTCGATGAAGAAGCGGATCTCGCCCGGCACCCATTCGACCCCATATGTATGCCACCCTGCCGGTCCGGCCGGGGGGTCGACCAGGGTGGAAGTGTTCCTGTGATTGTCCAGATAGCCCAACGCGTCACGCCCGAGGTGGAGGTTCGAGTGGGCCCATCCAAGGCCCTCTGCCATCGTCGGATTGGCCACGTGTTCGAGCATGTCGATCTCCCCTCCGGCTGGCCACGGCGGATTGCACGTGCGGTCACGCTCGGGCACCGTCTCGGGCCCTGGCACGCAGTTGAACCAGAAGCCCGCCCAGGTGCCCGTGCCCGTCGGGACGCGTATCCGCGCCTCGAATTTGCCGAACAGGAACGACTCGGTGCTCCAAGCCATGCTGGACGTGAAGTGTTTTCCCTCGAACTCCTCGGCGTGCGCCTCGATCACCATGCGCCCACCCTCGACACGCACGTTCTTCGGCCGGGCCGTGTTCCATTCGTCATTCCACGAAAACCCGTCGCCCAGCTTCCACGTCGGCCAATCCGGCCGCCCGGAACCTGAGAACTCGTCGACAAAGAAGGGGGTGGAGTCGAACTCCGACGACGGGGTCGGCGTCGTCGGAGGACACGCAGTGACTGTCGCAAGCATGGCCGCCACCACGCCGAACCCCATCACTCGCCGAACTGTCGCGCCGGCTCCTTGTCCGCACGAGCCTGGCCGGTTCGACTCTCCTGAACACATGGCGGGTACCTCCCAGTTCACTGCCGGGCAGATCGAGCCCGAGTTGCGGCTTTGTTCATCAACGCCCACACCAAGCATGCAACCCCAGGAGGGCTGTCGCCTCCGTGCCAACCCCCGAGGTGTGTGCGTGCCAGCCACGACGACGCACCGCAGAAATCTGCGGCACACCTCCCCGGGTAGTCCTGCCCACTAGGAATCCGAACGGCCTATTGGTACTGTCATTACCTCTTAATGCTTTTCAGTCTCTTTGAGATCACCCCAGTTCTGGACCCATGCTTGACTCCGTCGCCGCCGCGCCTCTCTCACCCATCCTCGCGATTGAGCGAGCTGTCCAAGATCGCGCCAAAACCAACGCGCTCGACGTCACCGGACCCGACGGCCACACACAACTACGAACACTGATCGACGAAGAGATCCTCCGCTGGCAGAACGACTTCAAACGAGGACTCCGCCCCTACCAACTCGGCGACTCCGAAACCCTCGGACAACGAGTATTTACCAACATCGCAGGTTACGGACCGCTTACCTCCCTCCTCGACGATAACGACGTGTGGGAAATCATGATCAACGCTCCAAGCGAGATCTTCATCAAACGCCACTCCGGGCCAAACGGCTACCACGAGGAATCCTTCGAAGACGACGAACACGTCATCCGTACCCTCACCAGAATCCTCGACGACTCGAACACTTCACACCGAAAACTTGACCCAACTGAAGGTCTCCAAGACGCCCAACTCGATAACGGCGCACGTCTTCACATCGTGCACGGCGATCTCAGCCGCGGCGGCCACATCATGGTCAACATCCGCAAGTTCACCGGCGTCGCCATCACCAGTCTCGAACAACTCACCGACCGCGACATGATGTCCCCACCAGTGGCTCAGTTCCTCGCAGCCTGCGTCACCGCCAAGACCTCAATCATCTTCGCCGGCGCCCCCGGATCAGGAAAGACCACCCTGCTCAGCTGTTGCGCGGCCGAACTCGACCCCACCCTCCGCGTCGTCATCGCCGAGGAAGTATTCGAAGCCGACGTTCCCGTTGCCAATGTCGCCTCGATGCAAACCCGTGCCGCCAGAGCCGACCGTCCCGCGATCGACCTCCGTCGCCTCGTATCCGGCTTCCTCCGAATGGCACCCGATATTGCTATCGTCGGCGAAGTCCGCGACCGCGAAGCCCTCCCCCTACTCCTCACGCTCTCCTCCGGGGTCAAAGGCTTCACGACGATCCACGCTGGATCTGCGCGGCGAGCGCTCACCCGACTTCGCTTCATCTGTCAGCTCGCAGACACCTCTTCAGAACTCCCCATAGCGGCACTCAACACCCTCGTCAGCGAGGCGATCGATCTCGTCGTCCACTGCGAACGAGGCCCAGACGGACCACGCATCACCGCCATCATCGCCGTCGAAGACCTCCAGGGCGGCGCAGATGCCACCCAGTTCACCGTCACCGAACTTTTCGAACGTCGCACACCGCGGGAACCCTTGCAGTGGACCGGAGCGCTCCCTAGTCGCCTGACCACGGAGTTCGAGAAGGCCGGACTAGATATCCGCTCACTGCTCGACTCGGGAACACCATGATCTGGCTCTCAGCCCTTGCAGCCGCCTATGGCGTTCATCTTCTCTACACCGCCCTCGCGTACCGCTGGGGAGGCCTTGGCCTAGCGCCCAAGCGACAACGCTCACATCGCAACGAAGCCCGAGACCGTCTTCACCGATGGATGCTGCAAGCGGGAGCCGGAGAGGTAGAGCCACAGGAGTTCCTCGGTGCTTGTGCGTTGCTCGCTGTCGGCGGTTGTGCCGCTGGCTTTGCCATCTTCGGCGGCATCCTGCCAGCGCTCGGCCTCGGCGCTTTCGGCGCAACGCTGCCACCAGCCTCCTATCGAGTGAGGCGCCAACACCGCCTGAGCGCTGCACATGATGCCTGGCCGCACATGATCGACGAGATCCGGGTCCTGACGAACTCTGCAGGTCGATCTATCCCTCAGGCGCTTTTCGAAGTGGGTCTTCGAGGACCCGAACCATTGCGACCTGCCTTTGAGGCCGCCCACCGCGAGTGGATCCTGTCCACCAACTTCGAGCGAACCACCACCCTGCTGAAGTCACTCCTGGCCGACACCACCGCTGACGCCGCATGCGAGACCTTGCTAGTGGCCCATGAGGTCGGCGGAAGCGACCTCGACCGGCGACTCGCTGAACTGGCCGAGGACCGTCGCCAGGAATATCTGGGTCGTATGGACGCTCGTTCCAAACAATCGGGGGTGCGCTTTGCTCGCAACTTCGTACTGTTGGTTCCCCTTGGGATGGCTGGTGCTGGGCTCACCCTGGGCGATGGCCGCGCCGCCTATCAGAAGCCCTTCGGCCAGATTCTCGTCGCCTTTGGCCTCGGACTCGTCGGGATCTGTTGGATGTGGTCGGCAAGAATGCTGCGTCTCCCTGAAACCGGGCGGGTGTTCGACCGATGACACAGCTCCTTGCGCTGAGCTCCCTCGCGTTGTGGGTAGGTTCAACTTTGATTTTCAGCGAACTGCGGTGGTTTCGGACCCCTCGACTCGTTGAGCGCCTACAGCCATACGTTGATGGTGGGCTTGCCAGTCGAGCGCGACGCAGCGTTCTCTCGGCGGCCTCGCTCAGTGAGGTACTCACCCCACTGGTCCGAAGCGTTGGCGACCGGTTTGCACAGTTGCTCGGACTCAGCGACAACCTTGACGACCAACTGATTCGGTCCGGATCCCCACTCTCAGCCTCGACCTTCAGATTGCGCCAAGCGGCCTGGTCACTCATTGCAATGCTGACTGCTGGTGCAATCAGCGCATTCTTGGCCTTGCCGATGCCACTCGCCATCGGCATGGTGTTCGGAGCACCGGTCCTTTGTTTCCTGATCATCGAGCAACAGGTCATCGCGGCGAGCGAAGCGTGGCAGCGGCGACTCACCCTCGAGCTGCCCGTAGTGATCGAGCAGCTCGGCATGCTCCTCTCATCGGGATACTCCCTCGGATCAGCACTCAATCGACTAGGAAACCGAAGCAACGGCGTCTGCGGGGCACAACTCAAGCTCGTTGGAACACGGGTCCGCCAAGGAGTCACCGAGGTCCAAGCACTGAACGAGTTCGCTGCACTCGCCGAGGTTCAAAGCCTCACACGACTCGTTGGAGTTCTCACGTTGAACTGGGAGGCCAGCGATCTCGGCGCATTGATCGGCGCAGAAGCGCGCTCGGTTCGTCGGGAGGTGCAACGGGGACTCCTTGAGACCATGGAGAAGCGCTCCCAGCAGGTGTGGATTCCAGTGACTGTCGCCACGCTTCTCCCCGGCGTGATCTTCATGGCAGTTCCATTTGTCGACGCGATGCAGAAGCTCAACGGTCACTAGACCCGCCGAAATCACCGAACTCACGAAGTTCATCACCATCACAACCAATGGAGGAAGCAATGACAACCAAGAACCAACACCGACGCAGACGTGGCGAACGAGGCGAAGGAGTTATCTCGACAGCAATCGCAGTGCTCATCATCGCGTTCCTCGGCGTGGCAATGTGGGTTGGCTTCAACACCATATTCAGCGATGCCACCAAGACAACTGGCGAACAGGTACAGCTCATCGGCAGATAGCCGAAGGCCGAATGACATGCACCAGGTCGAGCTCCGTTTGAAGGCGAATTCTCCTCGGCACCTGCCGAGCGAGAGGCGCGCCCTCAAGGACTCCGGTCGCCTCAGCGCTGGGTCGGTGTCAGCTTTTGCCGTTGTGCAAGGCCCAAGCGCTGGCCCTGCAGCAGGGCGG
>DORQ01000196.1:2538-5967 GCA_003514205.1 Acidimicrobiaceae bacterium | reverse complement strand
GGGCGGTGCCTAGACGGGCGGTGCTCAGGTGAACGAGGAAGTGGGGTTCTCTCCACCACCTTCGGGGTTGGGGTGTTTCTTCTACTGCTGCTCTTTTCGGCCCACGTCCTTTTGAATCTCTGGCTCCGAAGTTCAATCGATAGCGTCGCCTTCGATGCTGCCACGGCAGTTGCCACCAGTGGAGTCGGACCGGAGCAACTTCCCCAGGTTCAGCAACAGGCCCTGACCAGAGCTCACGAGGCTCTCGGTGGGTATAGCGCGGAGGTGACCCTTGAGTTTGAGACCTCCCAACCAGACGAGGTGGCACTCCGTGTCGCCGCTCCCGGGATCAACCTGCTTCCACCACTGGTTGCCAGCGCAGCCGGGCTCTCTGGATTCGAACACCGGATTGTCATGCCCCGAGAGGAGGCGCCAGCCTGATGGGTGCTTCGTTGATACGCGGGGAACCTGCGCCGAGAACTGGGTTCCGTGCCTGCGATGGCTCGCGCCGCAGGACCGAACCGCTCCACAAGGCTCGGCCACGCCACAGGACCAAACCGCATCGCCGGGATGAACGGGGCCAAGCCGCAGGAATTGAGACAATCCCATTCGGCATTCTGGTCTTCATTGCCGGCACCATTCTGGCAATCAATGTCTGGGCAGTTGTTGACACCAGAATGGCAGTCGACGCTGCCGCTCACGCCTATCTCCGTTCATACACCGCGGCGAGCTCTCGAGATGTAGCCCGCCTGGCTGGCGATGCGGCGGCGCGACATTCTCTTGAAGCACGGGGCATCACGGGCACCGCAACCATTAGCGCACCCACCCAAGTCTTCGCTCCCTGTCGTGTCGCTGAGGTCACCATCTCGGTTCAAGTCGTTGCAATCCGCGCCCCGTTTCTCGAGGGGATCGGCACCACTTCAGTACGAGCTCGGGAGGCTGAGCTCATCGAGCCGTTCTCGGCGGCTGGCGGAAGCGATACTGCTCTGGGAATTGTGGGGACGCCCTGTGAGTAGTTCTCGAGCAACTCATCTTCTACCCGTCCTCCGCAGGCGACAGTCATCGCAGTCTGAGCGCTCCGAACGAGGCACCACGTTGCTTCTGTTTCCAGCCGGAGTATTGGTACTCATGATGCTTTCAGCAATCGCCGTTGACCTCAGCCACGTGCACCTCGCACGCCGAGCACTGGTTCGTGCCGCCTCACAGGCCGCCGACGACGGCGCTGGCGCGATCTCCGAAGAGAGTCTTCGCAACAACGGTGTTGCGCGAATCGATCCAGCTCGCGCTTCGCAGATCATTCGGTACGAGCTCGCCGTAGCCGATCTTCCAGGAAAGATCACCGATGGACCCCACATCGAGTTCACACCCGATGGACAGCACATCAACGTCACCGTGGATCTTGAAGTCGCGCCGATATTCGGCAAGGCGGTCCGCGGGGCTGATGGAACTGACCGTATTCACGTCTCTGTGTCGAGCCGCGTGCTCGCAACTTCGTAGGAGTGTCAATGCCAGACCCGATCGACCCGCACCATCTTCGAGATCCCTTTCGCAGCCTCAGCCGCTCTGGGGAGCCGCTCCTGCATATGAAACTCGCTACCGTTCCCAAGCGAAGGCTTGCACTTGGACGGGAAGCAGCGGTGCTTCGCACCCTTCGTCATCCAAACGCAGTGGAACTGATTGAGTTCCGCGAGGAGTCACTTCCAGGCGAGTCGTCACTAGCAACTCGTCACGTCGGACCTGCGACCCTTGCGCACGCCTTTGGAACACCTCAGGCATTGGCTCACGCCGCGGCGAGCTTCCTGAGAGTCGTCCTCGATCTCCATGCCAGTGGGTGGTCCCACGGGCAGTTGAGGTCTGACCACGTCCTCATAGAACCGGGCGGGCGAATGTTGCTGTGCTCGTGGTCTGAGGCCCAACCGCTGACTGCGGCGCCGACGCAACGAACCTCGGACATGGCTGACACCGCAGCGATTCTGCTGGAGTTGTGTGAGCGCAGCGACGCTAGGAGCAGGTCGTTGCAGCGCGACCTGCGCCAGCTTCGCCAGATTTGCGGAGCGTTCTCACGAGCCCCATCCCTGACGCAGGCGTCCTCCGCACTCACGGCGCTCACGGCACTTGGTGCGCTTCGCGGAGATAGCCCTCGACCGGCCCTCTTCTTCCTGGAGCCAGCTAGCCATCAATCTGCGAAGCGTTTGCAGGTATCGACTGACCGCCACGATGCCGAGGTATCGGCCTTGTTTCAATCGGAACAGACCACCGTGTTTCCAGACTCAATGCCACCTCCCGCTGAACCTTCAGGGCCGCCGAACTCCTTGAGCCGATCGGGTCGCGGTTCGATACTCGGTCGCGGTTCGAGACTCGGTCGCGGTTCGAGAGCGGGTCGCGGTTCGAGAGTCGGTCGCGGTTCGATACTCGGTCGCGGCTCGAGCGTGAGCCCGACATCGAGGACAATCCAGACTTCGAGGACAAGCCGGACTCTCAGAATGGGTCAGCCCTCGAAGTCCGGGGGCCCGGCGCCACTGCACATCCAACGGCTCCGCACAAACCGCTATGCAGGTGCAGCAGGTTCACTTGGGCTGCTCCTCTTCTTCGTTGCAGGAATGCTGTTGCTCCGAACACTCGGCGGGCCAATCACTCGCTGGCCCAATACCGATGCCGTCACAAGAATTGGCGATACCCCAATCATCCTGGACGTCTGTGTGGCGGTCATTCGGATCCTCGCGATGACTAGCTGCGTGTATGGAGCTGCGGTGTCGGTGGTGACCTTCTTTGCTGCCGCAACACAACGCCGCGATCTTCAAGACCTCGCAACAGTCCTGACGCCTCACCGGCTCCGGCCGTTTGCCGCGCTACTCGTCGGGGTGAGCCTCGTGAGCTCGGCTGGGGTACAACCAGTGACGTCGACTCGGTCCCAGCAGGTCATCGACCTTCGAACCCCTGCACCCTCGAAACCTGCGCCCACCACATCTGCATCCTCAACAGTTGCGCCCACCACATCTGCATCCTCAACAGTTGCATCCTCAAGCTCGACCCCCTCAACGGTGAACGCTTCGCATACCAATGCCAGCACCACCGCACCTAGCCCTAGTACTCCAACAACCTCCCGCCGGCCGCGGCCCGATCGGACAGAATCCTCCGTCTCCTCCAACGCATCTGGGGACCAGCGTGCAGAGTCCTCGGAGTCTTCAGAGTTCCCAGACTCCACCCGTCCCGATCAGGCCGGGGACGGCTTGCCTGATCTCTGGCTCATCAAGTCGGGCGACCACCTCTGGGGAATAGCAGATCGAGCGCTCTCTGCTCACCTTGGCCGTGCAGCAACTGAGGATGAGATCGACCCCTACTGGAGGGCGACGGTCGAGTTGAATCGGGGGACCTTCCTTGACGAGTTCAATCCCGACTTCGTGGTGCCGGGCCAAGTCATCGAGCTTCCACCGTTCCTGCCGGATCGGT
>DORQ01000196.1:0-2330 GCA_003514205.1 Acidimicrobiaceae bacterium | reverse complement strand
TTCAATCCAAGCTCTGAGAGTCGCCGGTCGGCGCCATCCTCAGAGGTGCCAAGAATCGCCGCGATGGCTCTCAGGTCATCACGGCGAATCGTCAGTACTCGGCCGTTGAAGTCCTGTCGTTGCACCTGAATCATCCGGACGTAACGCATGAGGGTTTCGGCCTCAGCGCCCTCCATCAACTGCAATTTCGATAGATCGAGCTTGGTTGTCGCCTCAAGCTCCACAGCTTTGCGTGCCATGCCCAGAGGAGTGTTGGCATCGGACTCCTCGGCCTGTGGCAGCAACTGATCAACTGGCACCGCATACAGACGAGCCAACCGCTGCAAACGAGGCACCGAGATCGCTCGTTCACCACGTTCATAGGCCCCAAGCACCGAGGCCTTGAACTCAAGGTCCGATTGCGACTCCACCTCTTGAAGCGAGAGCCGCTTCTGTTTCCGGATCAGCCGCAACCGCTGTCCAACCTGTTTGCGGTATTGCTCCTTGAAATCCGGATCCTCGTCCTCGTGCACCATGTGTGTACCTTTGTGAACCTTTCGCCCCTGACTCACCATCGAGCCATGTCGCCGCCTGGGTGTATGAACACTCTTAGTCACCATATCGGTGATTCATTGAAATTTCGACCACTTTGCGCGTTCAGCCTCAGATCGAAACACACGACGATGGGTGACATGCTCCTAACGTGTCGGCAGAATCAGCCCATCTCGAACGGCGCTGAGAAGCGTCCCCGCTGCAATGGCAGCGGTTTCGGCGCGCAACATGTGCTCGGCAATTCGAACCGTAGGCCCGTCGACAGACTGCTCAGCTGTTGACCAACCACCCTCAGGACCGACGAGCAAGGTGTGAATTCCAGCGCTGAGCGGTTCACCGAATTTATCTGCGCGAGCAACTGCCGCCGGGCTGTGGTTCATCGCCTGTGGAATCCCGCATGGCAGTTCCACATGGGGCAGCCAGGTTCGTCGGCATTGCATCGAGGCAGATCGGGCAACCGCCTGGAGGCGCTCGGTGTTGCGCCTCGCCTTTTCTTCCGACCACCGAATCACGTTGTGATCGCAGATAAGCGGCTGAATCCAATCGATTCCGAGTTCGGTGAGCTTCTGCACAATGAGTTCTGGTCGGTCGCCTTTGAGCAGAGCAAAGCCCACTCCAAGCCGTTCAACAGGGGCTTGCACATGAGCCACCTCCGATGTCGACTCGGGGCATTCATCGAACCGAGCGAGCCGCCAATTGCCCACACCGTCGCAGCAGACGATCTGCTCGCCGTCTCGAACTCGAAGCACCCGCCGGAGGTGATGAAGGTCACCGGGGTCGAGTTCGGGTGCCTCCACATCATTAACGAAGACCATGGGGCCATCGGACTGCTCCGGAGCGGCGCCCATTCGGTCGGTCACGACGTGATCCCGGACTACTTGAACGCGCTTCGAAGGCGAGACAACAGTCCAGAATCGGGAATCTCAACCACCTCGCCACGAAGCTCAGCGAGCTGTTGCATGACTGCGACCTCCTCAGACGACAGGTCCGTTGGAGTGACGACAACGATCTCAACCAGCAGATCACCACGACGATGACCGTCGAGGTGAGGCACGCCTCGGCCTTTCAGCCGCTGAACCGTCCCGGACTGAGTGCCTTTGGAGATCACCAGATCTTCGACGCCATCCATGGTCTCGAACTTGATGTGATGACCAAGCGCAGCCTGAGTCATCGTCACTGGGAGCCGGTGCAGCACATCCACGCCGCTGCGCTCAAACCGGTCACTTCCGCGCACTCTGATCTTCACATAGAGATCACCTGAGGGACCGCCGCGCGGCCCCACCGCCCCACGCCCACTCAGCCTCAGCGTGGATCCAGCATCGACTCCGGCCGGAATGTCCACGGTGAACGCCTTGTCGGTGACGACGCGTCCGTCTCCTTGACACGCGAGGCAAGGATTGAGAACAACAGCGCCTTGTCCCGAGCACTTCCGGCAGGGTTGGGTGGACATGATCTGGCCCAACATGGAGTTCCTGACAGTTCGCACCTCTCCCGCGCCGTTGCAATCCGGGCAGGTTGATGGGGCCGACCCATCGGCGCCGCCCGTGCCTGAGCATTCCTCACAGGGCACCGCTGTCCGAACCGTGATTTCGTGTTCACACCCGAAAACCGCATCCTCGAACGCCAACGTTGCGGTGGCCTCAAGGTCTGGTCCACGAGGCGGTCCGGCCGGCCCGCGGCTACGACCACCGCCGAATCCGCCGCCGCCGAAGAACGCCTCGAAAATGTCGCCAAGGCCGCCGCCCGCAAACGGGTCACCGCCACCCGAAACTCCCTCGGGTCCGAACCGGTCATATCGT
>DORQ01000136.1:612-8548 GCA_003514205.1 Acidimicrobiaceae bacterium | reverse complement strand
CGAGGCTCGGGGTAGGCTCGGCTCGCGGGCTTTTCTTCCCCCAATGCGCCGGAAGCTAGGGCCTCCTCGCTCGCGAGCGCCAGCAACAACGCCACCTGGCCATATGGGCGATCAAGGTTGTCGATAGTGATCACTCGATCGACAAGAGGGCGGTCTCCCCGAAAGTACTCAACCGCAAACCCCCGCCGTTCTGTGGTAGCGCTGTCGATTGCCTCAACAGTGCCGCGCCGTGTGTCCACCTCAGCGATAATCAGACCAGCGACCTTTGGCGCCATTCGCTCGATCAAGGGATAGATGACCCGGTTAGGTGCTACCTCAGCGCCTTCCCCGGTGAGAAAGAGCACTCTGGTTGCTGCCTTTGGAAGCACCAACGTTGGATTCCCACTACCTGCAGGTGGGGACCAATCCACGATTCCCTTTTCGATGAGCTTCGAGAAAAGGTCGTCAGCCGTGGAGGGTTCAATTCCTGGAACCGGTATCGGCTCAGGGTTCGCTGCAGGCTCTCCCGTTGTACCGGTACCTGAGCTATCAGCGATCGTGGTGGTCGTGGTGCTGACGGTAACAGCGCCGAGAGATACGGGCTCAGTCCCCGTGGCACTCAGCAGCGCAGCGGCGACCGTGTCCAGCACTTTCGACTTGGCGTCCTTTCCAGATGCAAGGAGATCCAACGCATCAAGGACTGTCTTCGCTGTCGCTGCGTCACTGGTGTCGCTGCGCTCGTCGAGCCAGATCACGCCCAATGACTCAGCCCCGGTTTCCTCCAACAACTTCTGGGTGACTGCCACAGTGTCCTCGTCGATTCCGCGCGAGGCAATCGTGAGTATTGAGCCAGATAGTCGATCAGTGCTGGCAAGCGCTGGGAGGATCTCTGAGGGAAATACGTTGTTATTGCGGTCCAACGCGTCGAGCGCCTCCACCAACTGTTGATTGCGCTCACTGAGCGCATCGTTCTTTCTGTCGAGACTCTCTTGGGCAGACTTGTACACCTTTACAGTGCTGCCTTCGAGCAGCGTGGTGCCTGTCAGCAAACCAATAGCGAGCGCCAGGAAGATGGCGACGATGCTGACAATGTGAAATCGAAGATTGATCACTGTTCTGCCTTACTGCAGGTGAAGCGGTGAGGGTGCGGGCACGAGCGAATGAGCGTCATCAGGTTGACCGCTATCCGGTGAAGTCGGACCACAAGGTCCGAATCAAGAGTCGGGCGGGCTCGGACGCAACAATAATGATCGCCATAGCCAACAAAGCACCAACCACGAGGAGCGCAAGGTCCCGTTTTCGAAGCCGTGAGTTGTAGAGACGGCTCACCCCTTTGGCGTCGACGAGAATCGGGCCTACCTTCATTCGTGTCAGGATCGTTGAAGCCATCCCGGAACGGCCCTTGTCGAGGAAGTCCACCATGGACGAGTGAGTTCCTACGGCCACAATGAGCGATGCGCCGCGAAGAAACGCCATGAGCATTGCGATGTCCTCGCTCGTCCCAGAAGCCTTGAAAAGCTGGTGATCCAATCCGAGCTCGTGGAGTCGCTCAGCACCTGGCGCTCGTCCATCTGGAAACGCATGAACGACGAGCCGTGCGCCGCAGCGAAGTGTTTCCTCGTTCACTGAATCGAAATCGCCCACAATGACATCGGGGCGCATGCCCATCTCCAAGAGAGCATCCGCTCCTCCGTCGACTCCGATGAGGATCGGGCGTTGGTCTGCAACGTAGCCAGATGCGGCCAGAAGTTGCAGATCCTCACGATAGTCATGGCCGCGGACGACCATCAGCACATGCCGATTTGTGAAATCGATTCCCACATCCGGAACTTCTAGATCATCAGAGAGCAGGTCCTGATTGTGCTCGAAGTATCCCGCCGTGTTTTCGACGAACCGAACGAACTCAGCTCCGAGCTGTGCCCGCGAGCGTTCGTGTATTTCCTCGATGTCACGAACAGATCGTCGGATGCCAGATGCAATGACCGTACCCTCCATCACAAGATCATCCCCACGGAGCACGACACTGCGTCCGTCCAGACTCTCATCCATAATCTGCGTGCCGACACCGTCAAGAATCGCAATACCTGCGCGCAGCAAGATCAGCGGACCCTCGTTTGGGTAACGCCCAGTGCTCGACTGCGCAGCGTTCACCACCGCCACAATGCCCGATTCCGCCAAGGTCTCTGCGGCGACGCGGTCAAGGTCTGCGTGATCAATGATTGCGATCTCGCCTGGCACAAGTCGCTTTGCGAGGTCCTTGGTTCGACGATCGGCGCGGGCGATTCCGTTCATCTCAGCCGAGACGCCCGGAGCGTTCCCCACAGGTTCAGCGTTGTGACGGTTCTTTCGGCTCATACCTTCACCTGGCGAGAGCGGGCCTCGGCAAGGAGCTCTTCGGCATGACTTCGCGCACGCTCGCTGTCGGGGGAACCCGACAGCATTCGGCTCAGTTCAATGATTCGCTCCTGGTCCTTCACCGCCACCACTGTCGAAATGGCAAGGTCGGATCCGGATTTTGATACTACGAGTTGATGGTCGGCGTGAGCCGCGACCTGGGGCAAATGCGTCACCACAAGAACCTGGGAATGGTCGGCCAGCCCGGCGAGCGCCCTGCCCACTTCGACTGCTGCCGCTCCGCCAAGCCCGGCATCTACCTCATCGAAGATCATCGTTGGCGCTCCTTCGCTGGTGACGAGGTGCAACGCAAGCATTGCCCGCGACAACTCACCGCCTGACGCTGCCTTCGACAGTGGCGCTGGGTTCAATCCTGGGTTCGCTGCAAGCAGAAATTCGACCTCATCGGCGGGGCCATCGCCCGACACTGCACAGTCGATCCGCGCTGACTTCATCGCCACCTCACCGAGTTGCGCCGTGATTGCCGCCGCGAATCTCGGCGCCGCTTCTTTACGCTGCACAGCGATGTCCGCTCCCAAACGAGCAATCTCAGCGTCGGCCTCACCGATGTTCGCCTCGAGCAACGCCGCTCGTTCTTCGTGTGCCTCCAGATCTGAAAGTCGCTGCGCCATCGCAACTTCGTACGCCATGACTTCTTCGAGCGTCTCTCCGTACTTGCGCCGGAGTTCAGACAGCAATTGCCGCCGATTTCGAAGCCGCTCAAGTTCCAACGGATCAGCCTCCACGCCTTCGACCACGGCGCGCAGATCATGAGCGAGGTCGGACAATTCGGCGATGGTCGACTGGAGACGGATGCTTTGGTCAGCGAAGTGAGGGATCCGTTCAATGTGGCTCAGAGCCGTGGCGAGTTGATCAGTGGCGCCGCGCTCCTCATTGATAACTGCGTAGGCGATTCTGCCGTTCTCGACTGCAGAATCTGACTGAGCAAGCCGGTCCTCAGCAACCGACAAAACCTCGTCTTCTGCTGGATCGGTGAGCGCTGCTGCAGCGAGTTCGGCCAACTGATAGCGGAGAAGGTCAATTTCTCGGGCGCGGAGTCGTTCATCGCCACCCAGTCCTTCCAACTCTGCAACCAGGCTGCGTCGGAGCTTCAACGCTTCTTTGAATGCTGTGGTGTCGATCTTTGCGAAGCGGTCTAATGCTCGTCGCTGTGCGGGTGGCGACTGCAAACGTTGGTAGGCGTGTTGGCCGCAGATCTCCACCAAGGAGGACCCAAGCTCACCCAGGCCCGCTGCGGTGGTAAGCCCACCATTGATGTAACTCCGTGATCGCCCTTCGACTGGCACGACGCGGCGAAGCACATACTCGGCTTCGCCCTGATCTCCCGTTTCGATTGGAAGTGTGAAGTACCCTTCGATCACCGCCTCTGATGCACCTGACCGCACCCGTGTTGGATCAGCCTTGCCCCCCAGCAGCAACGACAACGCCTCGATGATCATCGTCTTGCCGGCGCCAGTCTCCCCGGTGAGCGCAGACATACCAGGCCCGAACGGAATTCGAAGTTCTGCAATGACACCCAAATCGCGCACGGCGAGTTCAACCAACATTGCCGACAGGCTAGGCGAGGGGGATGACAGTTTGGAGTCCGGAGCTCACTTGGCCCTCAGACCCGGTCATGAAGTCCGAACTTCGACTTCAGCACTTGGTGGAATCCAGCTCCTCCGACATCGAGAAGCTGAGCCGGAACATCGCTCGCAGTGCACTCAATCGCATCTCCAGGTTCAAGCAATCCTTCGGATCTACCGTCCACCGACAGGTGGGCCGGCCGATGCCCCCCACAACGAAGTGACACCAGAGTGGTTGGGTCCAGCACGAGCGCCCGATCGAACAGCATGTGAGGAGAGACGGGAACCAGCACCTGGGCAAGGTATCGAGGATCAACAATTGGACCACGTGCGCTCATCGCATATGCCGTCGAGCCCGTAGGGGTCGCAATAATCACGCCATCGGCAACATAGGGAGTAAATGGCTCACCATCGAGTGCAACCTCGATACGAACAGTGTGGCCAAGGTCGCTCCGCTCAACAATGGCCTCATTCAGCGCCGAACGAACTACGTGCACTGTGCCGTCAGCCCGCCGGATATGGACCGCAAGACGCATCCGTTCCTCGACGTGGTACGCACCCGCCAGAAATCGCTTGATCGCCGCCTTGGCTTGGGTCGGCTCAACCGTCGCGAGGTACCCGAGTTGACCGAGATTCACACCAAGAACGACCACGCCCTCGTCGGAGCACAGTTCAACGGCACGAAGAATTGTCCCATCGCCACCCAACCCGACAACGAGGTCGAGGCCCACCGCAAACTCATCTGGGTCAACACCAAGTTCGGGCCTGCCGATTCGCAGCGCATCAGTTGAGAGGAGCCGCACCTCATGGCCTCGATCGACGAGCCAGGACGCAAGCATCTTCCCGAGCTCTACTGCTTCGGGGCGTTCTTGATGCAGGAGAAAACCGAAGGCGCTCACGGCGTGTGTACCGCTGCGGAGGTCATCGAGGTAGTGGCGGCCGCCTGAAGCCAAAGGAGGAACTCGGTGTTCCCTCGAGCACCTTTCAACGGAGACTGCACCTCACCACGAGCTTGAGCGCCCAATACGGAAAACACGTCGATCACGTCGTCCACCGTACGCCGCCAGACCGCTGGATCGGTGACAATTCCGTTCCCCCGAGACACGATTGCGTGCTCCGCCTCGAACTGCGGCTTTACCAATACCACCAGATCAGCACCCGGTTCACAGACGGCGAGCAGCGATGCAGCAACGGTGCGCAATGAAATGAACGACAAGTCCGCAACGACACAGCTAAACGGTGCACCGACCTCGTGTTGGTCCAGTGCGCGGACATTAACCCGCTCCATGGAGTGAACTTGGGGGTGGGTCCGCATTCGCTCGTGGAGTTGGCCATACCCAACATCGATCGCGACCACTTCAGATGCGCCATGTTGTAGGAGACAGTCGGTGAACCCGCCGGTGGAGGCGCCAGCGTCGAGACACCGACGACCCGTGACATCAAGGGCAAATGCAGCGAGTGCTGCCTCGAGCTTGAGTCCTCCGCGGCTGACGTACCTCTTTGGCGGCGCAAGGAGTTGTATCGAGTCTCCCGCTGCCACCATTCGTGCCGGGTTTGGCGCCGGCGCGCCGCCGACGGTTACTCGACCAGCAGCCACCAGGAGTTGAGCAGCCTCTTTCTCTGCCGCAAGCCCTCGCCGAACGAGTTCGGCATCAAGGCGACGCCGTTGACTCACGATCTCGCGGCGGGTCGGTGCCCACCGTGACGTTGTACGAGCGCAGCCAAGTTCTCGCCGACCCACTCTTGGTCGACGAGGGACTCCGCCTGGGCTTCGGAAGTGTTCCCGCTCAATACGAGACCGAACTGCCAGCCGAGCTCCTTCGCCAGCTCACCATCGGTGGCGAGGGAGTCCCCGATGAACACACCCAGATCGCCAAATCGTTGGAGCACCAACGAGGCCATCGGGGCGAAAGGCTTGCCTGCGATTTCCGCTTGGGCCCCGGATGCGTACTCGACCGCAGCGAGCAGCGAACCAGCACCGGGAGCCGGGCCGAACTCCGTTGGATAGAGCGGGTCGTTGTTCGTCGCAACGAGCCGCGCTCCGCCAAGCACAGCGGTGGTTGCAGCCGCGAGGCGAGAGTAGGAGAACCTATCGTCGTACCCAACGAGAACCACATCCACCGCGCCCTGGTCACAGATGGTGCAGCCTCGCTGAGTGACAGCCTCTGCTGCGCCTTCACCAGCGCACAGGAGCACCCGGTCGCCGGGAGACAGGAGCTGCGCGGCGGCCTGAGCTGAGGTCACGATAGGACTGTTGCCGCCAATGTCAGGCGTTTCAATCCCCATGCTGTTGAGCTTGTGATGATAGGAACTCACCGTCTTTGATGAGTTGTTCGTGCAGTAACCCACCAGGTGACCATCCGCCTGCAGACGCGAAATTGCCTCAACAGATCCTGGCACCGGTTCTACGCCGCGCCATACGACTCCATCGAGGTCGAGAATCCACGAGGTCACAGCTGGCTACCGCGCAACGCGCAACCTCGTGGATTCCGGGACACCAGGTGCTTACGCGATGGTGATCGATGAGTCGAGGTAGACGTCTTGGATAGCGTTGAGCAGCGCGACCCCCTCTTCCATCGGGCGCTGGAAGGCCTTCCGTCCTGAGATGAGACCGGTACCCCCTGCTCGTTTGTTGATGACTGCGGTTCGTACCGCATCAGCAAGGTCCGACTCACCCTTTGACTCACCACCGGAGTTAATCAGACCAATGCGCCCCATGTACCCGTTCGCGACCTGATAGCGGCACAAATCGATTGGATTATCCGATGTGAGTTCTGAGTAGACGAGCGGACTGGTCTTCGCGAACTTGATCGCGTTGAACCCACCATTCTTCATCGGCAGCTTCTGCTTGACGATATCGGCATGAATGGTCGCTCCGAGATGATTCGCCTGTGCAGTGGTGTCTGCGGCGTCGTGGTAATCAACGCCATCGACCTTGAAGCCATCATTGCGGAGATAGCACCAGAGCACCGTGAACATACCGAGTTGGTGAGCGATCTCGAAGGCCTCAGAGACCTCCTGGATTTGGCGGCGTGACTCCTCACTGCCGTAGTAGATCGTTGCTCCAACTCCCGCAGCGCCAAGGTCGTAGGCGCGCTGCACAGATCCGAACATGACCTGGTCGAAGCTGTTTGGGTAGGTCAGCAACTCGTTGTGGTTCAGCTTCACGATGAAGGGGATCTTGTGGGCGTAGCTCCGTGACATGGAACCGAGTACCCCAAAGGTTGAGGCAACGGCGTTGCAACCTCCCTCAATGGCCAACTTCACGATATTCTCAGGGTCGAAGTAGGCAGGGTTCGGGGCAAATGACGCAGCCGCAGTGTGTTCAATACCTTGGTCGACTGGGAGAATCGAGACGTACCCAGTTCCACCAAGTCGGCCACCGTTGAAGAGTTGCTGCAGGCTTCGCAATACCTGCGGGGGTCGGTCAGTCTGCGCAAAGATGCGGTCAACGAAGTCTGGTCCAGGGAGATGCAACTGCCCTTTGTCGATTGTTGTCGACACATGTGAGAGCAAGCTCTCCGCGTCGCTTCCCAGCAAACCTTGAATGTCCACCAATGTCTCCTCAAGCCATATGAGTTCCGGAACGCGCTGTACGCCCTATGAGGTACAGGCTACGAGAACATCCGCCAATTCGGCCAGCTCACGCGCTTTCATCCCAGCGACGCAAGCCTGTCAACGCTGTCGGAGAATTCAGGAGCACAGGCCACGATCCATCCAAAGAGTGCACGTGCCTGGAGAATCTCGCCGGCCATCTCGTATGCATTCGCCAACGCGTAGGCCCGGGCCAAGTGATGGTCACGAGGTCGTTTGGGGATCTTCCACCCACGTTCAAGCTCACGAATTGCCTCTCCAAGCTTGCCCCTATCAACGAGAGATCCCGCGTAGACAATTCGACCCTCGCTGACCAGCTCTGCACTCGGTGAGGCTTCCTTCAATTCAGCCCACAGCTCGTCGACAATCGCGTACTTCTTCTG
>DORQ01000136.1:0-397 GCA_003514205.1 Acidimicrobiaceae bacterium | reverse complement strand
GGCCAGTTGCCAAGGTGATACTGAGTCAAGCCGAGAAGTTCCCGAACCATATGCGAATCGGGCGCCTCGCTCACCAGCGCACGGAGCAGTCGACGAGCATCTACGTATCGTTGGTTTCCGAACGCAACCGCTGCATCTTCAAGTCGATTGGTGAGGGTTTTGGCACGCTTTGCTCCTACGAGTGGAGCGAGCTCCGCTGGATCAAGCGTGGGTCGAGCAACTGACCGGCGTCGGTCCTGCGGCGGAGCCGAAGGGCCTGATGTTGCCGTCTTGACGGCCCGAGATGCCACAGACCTCGTCGATGAACGAGCAACCACACCCTCGTCGACCCAAACGGAGGCCTCTCGGGGAGGTGCAGCTGGCGGGCGAACGGGAGGCGGCGGCGGGATTGGGAGTC
>DORQ01000163.1:23127-26973 GCA_003514205.1 Acidimicrobiaceae bacterium | reverse complement strand
GGCAATGTTTCTCACCCGCTTCGCTGCTTCGGTGACGGTTATCCATCGCCGTGATTCAGTTGAAGACGAAACCCTCATCAGTTGACGAGATCCTGCTAACCCGAAGATCAAGTGGCTTTGGAATTCCACCGTTTCGGAGATCAATGGTGAGTCTCGGGTTGAGTCAGTCACGGTAACCAACCTCCTCGACAACACGACGACCGACCTCCCCTTCACCGGAATTTTTGTCGCCATCGGCCATCGACCGGCGACTGACCTCTTCAAGGGGCAACTCGCCCTCAAGGACAACGGCTACATCGTCACCCACAGCCCCTCCTCGAAAACCTCCGTCGACGGCGTATTTGCCTGCGGGGATGTACAAGACGACTACTACCGTCAAGCGATCACTGCGGCCGGATCAGGATGCACTGCCGCAATCGATGCCGAACGCTGGTTAGAGGCTCACCACATCTAGCCGGGAATCAATGCGGAAGACAAGTGGTTATACACCGCACAGAACCTGCGAAAGAGGACAGTTATGTCTACAACAATTGGCCACCTCACAGAGGCGACGTTTCAAGAAGAGGTGGGCTCCTCCGACCTACCCGTACTTGTCGATTTCTGGGCTGAATGGTGTACCCCGTGCAAGATGATCTCCCCAGTACTTGAGGAGATTTCGGCCGAAAACGGCGACAAGATCCGAATCGCCAAGGTGAATGTCGATGAGAACCCAGGTCTCGCACGACAGTTCGACGTGATGAGCATTCCCACGATGCTGGTCTTCAAAGACGGCCAGATCGACGCCAAGATTGTCGGGGCCAAAGGCAAGGCTCAACTTCTCCAAGACCTTTCTGCATACCTGTAGAGGGTCTAGCTCCAAGTGGCGAGGGCGCAACTCACTGTTGCGCCCTCGCTTCAGGTCGTGGCTCTCACTCCACTACAGTCATTCAGGCTGATCACTGAGTACGTCGGTCCCGATACAGTGATCCATTCGGAGCGCAACTATGGCAACAACTCAAGAGCCTGATGCCGTAGGTCAATTCATCGAACCATCGTTGGACCGCCCTGCCTTAGAAATTGATTTCGAGTCTACGTTCTGTCTCGGCGCGCACAACTCCTTCGTGCTTGAGCTTCACCGGAGATTGCATCGCCTTGGATACCTAGTTCCGCAGGACTCCAACCTCTTCACCGAAAAGACGGCCGCTGCGGTAGAACTCTTCCAAATCTCTCGTGGTCTCGAGGCGGATGGGATCTGCTCCGACCAAACCTGGCGAGCGATCATAGAAGCCAGTTTCGTGCTCGGCGACCGCCTGTTGTATCAAACCTCGCCCATGATGCGAGGCGAAGACATCGCCGAACTCCAACTTAAGTTAGGTACCTTAGGTTTCGACGCTGGGCGGGTCGACGGGATCTTTGGGCCCAACACCCGCCGAGCTGTAGGTGAGTTCCAGAGGAACGTCGATATCGTCACCGATGACGTCTGTGGGCCCGAGGTGGTTGACCACCTCCAGCGACTCGCCTCTCGGGGCACCCATGTCTCGGTCGCTGGGCTTCGCGAGCGAGAATCCCTGCGAGACAGGCCCCGAGTGGCCTCCGAGTTGCGTGTCGCTTTGGTTCACACGGGCGAAGATCTTGGAATACTGGGCCGAATCGGTTTTGAATTGCAGCATCTCGGCACCTCCGTTGCGGTGTTCTCCTCCCCTACCTGGTCGGATGCCGCCCAACTCGTCAACCTCTTTCAAGCTGATGTGTGCGTCGGACTGGGAACCAGAGTTCAACCTGGAGCAGAAATCCAGTACTTCGGTACCGCTGGATTCGAGTCAATCGCCGGACGTCATCTCTCAGAAGTGATCCTCGCTGAACTCCCACTCGCCCTCACTTCACAAGCGAGTCAGTCCATTCCCATGCGATCGCCGCTCCTTCGAGAGACTCGATGCCCGGCAGTTCTCGTTCAGATTGGCCCCTCCGATTCCCTCAGCGACACAACTAGCCAGATCGAGTCGGCAATCCATCGGTCACTGGATAGATGGACCGATGGCCTGCCCGAGTTAGCCCGGACGGCTCCCCGCCAACCCTCACCTTCAGCAAGTAGTTGATGCCACGAGCATTATCCACAACCTGTGGTTAAGGTTGGGGGTAACTCCTCCTCAGCGTTAGCCTGAGGGATTGATGAGACGGTAGATCCGCTCAAGGTCTTCAAGGTTGGCGAAGTCAATAGTGACCCGTCCACGCTTAGACCTCATCTCAACCTTCACCGTAGTGTCCAGCCGGCCCGAGAGTAGTTCCTCGAGCTCGAGCAGGCCCGGTGGGCGCAACTTCGCCGGCGAGGCAGGCTTTCCAGTCTGACGGGGGTCTGGGTCAGAGGCCAGGTTCGATTCCAACTCCTCCCGTTCTCGAATGAGCGTCTCCACTGCTCGAACCGTCAGCTCGTCAGATACGATCCTGCGAGCCAAGGCCTCTTGATAGGGCCGATCTGGAGTCGAGAGCAGCACCTTTGCGTGACCTAGCGTGATTTCACCGTCGCTCAGCAATCGCTGAACGGCCGGCGGTAGCTGGAAGAGACGCAACAAGTTGGTAATGGAGGTCCGACTCTTTCCAACACGCTGAGCCGTCTGCTCCTGCGTCAGTCCAAAGTCATCAATCAGATGCTGGTATGCGGCAGCCTCCTCCAGCGGATTCAAGTCTTGGCGATGGAGATTCTCCACTACTGCATGCTCGAGTGCCACCATATCGGCCACCTCGCGAACCACTGCCGGAATCGTCGAAAGTCCTGCACGCCTCGCTGCTCGCCAGCGGCGCTCACCAGCAATCAGTTCGAACTGTCCTTGAGACATCGGCCGCACCAAGACAGGCTGAAGAACTCCAAGAGCTCGAACCGACTCCGACAGGGCGTTCAGCGACTCCTCATCAAACACCTGACGGGGCTGATGGCGATTGGGGGAGATGGCGCTCACAGCAATCTCTTGGAGGCCATCAGTCGGAGCTGCAACCGCAGTCGCCGTTTCCGAAGGAATCAATGCTCCAATTCCCTTGCCTAATCCACTACGTCGAGACACGGTGCACCTCTCTCGCCAACTCTCGGTATGCCACGGCTCCTCGGGAGCTTGGATCAAAGGTCGTAATTGGCTGACCGAACGACGGTGCCTCAGACAGACGAATGTTCCGAGGAATCACGTTCCTACACACGGTTGCCCCAAAGTGTTCACGAACCTCAAACGCTACCTGTTCCGCCAATTTCGTTCGGCTATCGAACATGACCAACACAATAGAACTGAGTTCCAGCTCTGGGTTCAGGTTGCGCTGCACCAGGTTGATGTTGCGGATCAACTGGCCAAGGCCCTCCAATGCAAAGTACTCGCACTGAACCGGGACCATCACCTCGTCAGCTGCAGCCAGAGCGTTCACCGTCAACAGCCCCAGCGATGGCGGGCAATCAATCAGGATGTAGTCGTAGTCCGCTTTAACTTCCGCAATGGCCTTCTTGAGGCGGGTCTCGCGACTCATTGCAGGAACCAGTTCGATCTCCGCCCCGGCCAAGTCGAGGTTCGCTGGAGCGATGAAGAGATTCAGGACGTCTGTCGGCTCAATACAATCCTCCATCGGAAGGTCTGAGAGGAGCACGTCATAGATGGAGTGTTCCAAGGCATGCGAGTTGATACCGAGACCAGTGGTCGCGTTGCCCTGAGGATCGAGATCTATCACCAGGGTGCGGTGATCCGCTTCCGCAAGCGCCGCCCCAAGATTGATCGTAGTGGTGGTCTTTCCGACTCCACCCTTTTGATTCGCAAGTGCAATGACTCTCGGAAGTGGACGAAGTTTTGGGGCGTCTTCCTGGATTTCCTCCGGAGTCGGCTTTGGCTCCTCGGA
>DORQ01000163.1:7712-22831 GCA_003514205.1 Acidimicrobiaceae bacterium | reverse complement strand
GGCCCACGTTCCTCAAAGCCTGTCGGCTCCTCGACTGTGTCCGGAACGGGAGCAGCGCCCTCAGAGATTGGATGGAGTCCGGAGGCGAGACCGCCTAGACCGACCACGCCCAGATCAGCAACTTCAGCACTGGCGTTATCTCGCTCGCCGGGAGAAGAACGTGACGGGTCTACTGTCGGAAAGCTCGCCTCTTGTCGGGTCTCCGATGGCTGGAGGAAGCTGGCACTCTGATCCACACTCGAAAAGGCGCCGCTTGCTTGCGCGTTCTCCTCCGCCAGTGGGGCGGAAACCGGCTGGTCAGCCGTCTCGCCACTCTGTGGATCATGTGCCCGACGAAACGGGGAAAAGGAAGTCACATAGTCTCCAGTACTTCAGTGCGGTGCACTCGTTCCATCCTGAACGCCACGAGGGGTAGCGTCAAGGGATGATCTCGGACCGGTTTCCGAATTTGCTGATCGGCAGTGGTGTTCCACGTGGAACACCTCACTTGGGTTGAAGTGTATCTGAACTCCAACCGGAACTCGCGGCAACTCGCCGGTTTCCCAGAATCACGTGTCGTGGATCCAGTACTGAGTTCACAGTGGACCGTCTCTCCAATGGCTATCGCAAACTGTGCTGAGTGTAGGACTCACCTGTCGCCCGGATTCCACGCAGGACTGCCCCGCTGTAAACTCATCCGGGTCTGGCGCAAGGGGATACGACGCAGGTTCGTCTGTCGCCAATCAATCGCTAAGAAGTTGACGACGCCGAGCGTTTGAGCTCGCTGGCACAGCTAGTAGACCCGCTTGATCCCAACCTCGCTCGTCCAGGGAACGTCACCGCCCACTCGGATGCAGGCAAACACGTGCGGAATCGCCGGTGGACAGATCGCGGTCTGCCACGCCTAATACTCAGCGCTGGAGAGCAGCGCTCAACAGGGCAGCAAGGCAATGGCGCAGCAATGCGGAGATGGAGGATGTCGGAGAGTTCCACGTGGAACATCTGAACTCTAGGCATAAGAGGGGCCGGCCTGAGCGGTTCGACGAGTGAATCGGCGAAACATACTCATGGCCGGTCTCGGAGATCTTCTGACTCAGAAGAGGGGCTTTCGAGCGGGTTCCCCGATCTTTCGAGGGAGGTACTCGGGAGTGACACCGACCTTTTTTAAACGTTGTATTCGGGGCACACTGAGCGCTGCCTGACCGTCTGCTTGAAGCCCGAGAAGTCGGAGAAGGGCCTCGGCTGGCCAGCGGTCTGTATCCTCGGGAGGCTCCGAACTCACCAATGATGCCCCGTCAGCAAGGAAGGCGACAGCGCATTCAGCCAACACAGCCGGGGATCCGAATGATCGGGCGACAACACATTCGAATGTCGATCGAAGCCTCGGGTCGTGTCCAAGGATTTCCGCTCGTCCGAGCAACACCTCGCTCGAGTCCAACCCCAGCGATCGGACTGCGGTTCGAAGAAAGGCGATTCGCCGCTCGCTGGCGTCAACGAACGTGAACTGTAGGTCTGGTCGATGGACTGCTAACACGAGGCCCGGAATACCGCCACCGGACCCCAAGTCCATGACTCGCCCAGATGCTGGAAGGTACGGCAGGAAGGCCAAGGCGTGCTCGAGGTGTGTCGAGAATGGCCCTGGACCAAGGAAGCCAAGCTGGTGGCTCCTCTCGAGAACTCCAGTTAGGCTCTCCGCCACAGCTGAGCTCAATTCAGTGGCCTTCTGTTGGGTCGGCTGCTGGGGAACTCGTTCCACCATCACAAATTCTCCTCCTGTCATCTCGGGACTGAGCTGCTAGGTGGCCAACACCGAGTTGGAGTTCTCGTCCCAGTCTCATGAACAGCGTCAGTAACTCACGATGCCCTAGTCGCTAGGACTAGGGCACCGATGGATGTATTTCAGTTGTGCGGGGGGGCGCTACTCAACTCGGTTCACCAAGAAAAATCACAACTCGTCGCTGTGGATCGTACCCTTCGGACTTCGTCAATACGTCTCCGCCTGATTCGGCTACTCGATCATGCACGGCTTTCCGATCGCTAGCCGATACGACATCGATCACATGAGGGGTTCCTGTTTCCCGGACTGCGAGAATTGACTCGTCAACCACAAGACGAAGGCTCTCGCGTCGGGATTCCCGGTAGTCGCCCACGTCCAGTCGAAAGCGCGGTGTACTGCCGCCGGCTGCAACATGTTGGAGTCGAGTTCTGGTGAGCTCTTCGATCGCGGTGATCACCGCTCCTCGGGGACCAATGAGTCGACCAAGTCCGGTACCGTCAATGCGACCCTGAAGATCACCTTGCTCATTGACCTCAACTGCAACCGTTCCCTCAGCTCCGAAGGATTCCAACAGGCTTGTCAGAAATGCTGCGCTTTCCGTCTTCGCTATGTCGATGTCAAGACGCGGACGATCCTCAATCGGCTCGGATGGGCGTTCCTGGGAGACTCGCTCTGCCTTTGGTGTCGCAACTTCAGCTGATCGTGACTTCGCCGGCGAGGCTGTGGGTTGGGTAGCGGCAGATGGTACGGGATCGGCGGCCTTCTTCTCTCGGGTCTTGGGAGCACGTTTACGTCTCTCCTCCTTCCCTCGGGGGGCCTTGGGCGCAATCCGTGCACGGACTCTCGCGTTTCCACGCGTTCGCCCAAACAGACCGGGACGTGGCTCCTCAAGGATCTCGAACTCAGCGTCTTGTTCATCAACCCCTAGTTGATCCAACAAGATGTCCTTGGCTTCCTCAACCGATTTCGCGTTGGTTTCTACCCATTCCATATTTTCCTCAGTTTCGCTTTGGAGCTCTAGCGTTTTGTAGACGATTGACGAGGTGCACCGGATTTCCGACCGGTAGTTGAGCTCGTCGAGGGTTGTGACTTCTTGGCTTTTGTAGCCTGGCTTTTGGCTGAAGAAGGCGTTGAATTCGATGCCTTCTTCGAGGCGGCAGGTGTTGCGGTCTTCTTCTCGTTGGTTGCTGGTGGGGACTCCTTACGGGAGTTCATTTCCTCGGCGTGGGGCTTATACACCTTGTGAGTGATGTACCCCTGCAGCCCAATTCGGCATAGACCCTGAATGAAGTAGTAGAGGCTCAATCCGATCGGGAACTGAAATGAGAAGATCGGAAGCGTATATGGCAATACCTTCATGATCATCTGCTGCTGGGGATTGACCTGGGAGTTGTCTTGCCGCCCTTGAAGTTGACGTTGTTGGTAGACCTGGCTGACCAACATCATGCCAATCAAAATCAATGCGGGGATGAAGGTCGCAATTCCAACGCGCAATGCATCCATGGGACTAATTGCGAGGTCCACGCCCAGGAAGGGCATCGTGTTTCGCCCAGAGAGGGCCCGGTACAACTCCGCTGTGGAGTCGAGATGCCGTGGTTCGAACACCTGTTCCCGTGGAATGAGTGGTGTAAAGCTGGTTCCGGGTGTGAGAACGGTTCCAACTACTCGTCCAACACCGCTTGCGGTGCCAACACTACGTTCAGTGATGCCTCGAATCACCTGGTACAAGATCAGGAAGATCGGTGCCTGGATCAACATTGGGAAACAACCACTCATGGGGTTGATGCCGTTGTCGCGGTAGAACGACATCACTTCTTGGTTTAAGCGCTCACGATCGTCTTTGAATTCTGTCTGAATACGTTTCAGTTCAGGTTGGTGGCGCTGCATTTGGAGCATCGAGCGGGTGCTCTTGAGTGTGAGTGGTGCAGTGAGCACCATCACAACCAAGGTCAGGAGGATGATCGACGCGCCGAAACTATGCGTGAGCTCATAAAAGAAGTTCAGCACATATGTGACTGATTTGAAGAAGCCTTCAAACAAGGCAGTTCACCCCTCGTGACCAGTAGATGCACTGGATTGTTGTTGTGATGTTGTTGAATGATGGGCTCCGACCGAAGCCTTGTTTCTCCGATTGGGCTTCTTTGGCGGAACTGGATCAAACCCTGAGCCGCCCCACGGGTTGCACCTACATACTCTGTAGGCCGCAAGACCGCTACCCACGAGCAGTCCCCGCTGATCGAGTGCCTCCAGAGCATAGGTGGAACAAGAGGGAACGAAGCGACAGGGTGAGTGCCGACCGCTCATCACTCGTTGATACAACTTGATACTGCCGGTCAACGGCGCCGTAGGTTTCATGAATCTACTCATTCAAGAGTCCTGACTTCGCAAAGCACTCAGCGACCTGTCCCTTGAGATCCTCCCAAGCAATCGCGTCGGCTGTGGGCGAGACGACTGCCAGACACAGCGCACCGGAATACTTTGACGATTCCTGGTGGAAGACCTCTGCCATGGCCGCTCGAGTTCGCCTCCTCAACCGGTTGCGGATCACTGCATTCCCGGCAGTCCGCTTGATAGAAAAGCCGACAAGCAGTGGTGATTCCTCGCCAAGGCGGAGCACTCTGAGCCGAAGCGACCCACAAACGACCCAATTCCCATTGGTTCGAAGTCGATCAAAGTCAGACCTGCGAGTAAGTGAGCCGATCAAGCGCTGAGGCTCTTGCGGCCCTTCGCTCGGCGGGCTCGAAGGACTCGGCGGCCAGCTTTGTCCTCCATCCGATGACGAAAGCCGTGCTTCTTTGCTTTACGACGATTGTTTGGCTGAAAAGTGCGTTTCACGTGAGTGTTCCTCCTAGATACGGATTCGTCCCGGATGAACAAGAGCGGCGTGAGCGCGGGATCATTCCGAAAAGAAGTCCCCGCGAGCCAGCAAGCATCGACAGAGACCTGTCAATAGTAGGTGTTTCCGAGTTTTGCAGCAACAGCGGCCCGTAATGGCGGGTTGAGTAGCCACGATCCCAGCGCTGAGCAGGTCACAGTTCACTACTCCTATGGCGTGAGGTGACACTCGCCACTAGTGTCTGAAAGCCGGTTCCAAGGGTGGGCGCCGTGGCGATTCTCAGTTCGAAGCTCAGCAGTTAGGTTTTCCACAGCTGTGGATTTAGTGTGGACAGTTCCAAGGAGGCGTGCCGGTGACGGTAGTTAATCCAGCCGAGACGCTGTGGAATTCTGTTTGCGATCATATCCGCGGCGAAGTGTCCGAGGGTGTATGGCTCGGGATCTTCTCTGAAACACGTGGCCTCTACCTAGACGAAAACTGCGTGACGGTTTCTGTTCCGAGTTCATTCATCCGAGACCGTATCGAACAGCGCTACCGAGATCTCGTCATGTCCAGCATCGTCGACTCCGGCTACCAGGAATTGGGCCTCGAGCTTCGGCTCCTCGAGACAGAACCAGACGGTTCATATCAACATGACTTGGATCAATCCCTCATTGACCTGACTAATGAGGCAATTTCTTCGGGAAGTCATCTGGAGTCGATCTCCGCACCGCCACCAGTGGTTAACGCGGAACGCGCAGGGAACCTCAACACCAAATACACCTTTGACTCCTTTGTTACCGGGCCGTCTAATCGCTTCGCTCAGGCAGCTGCTTTGTCCGTTGCGGAACAGCCAGCTCGGTCGTACAACCCTCTTTTCGTCTACGGGTCCGCAGGACTTGGCAAGACTCACCTTCTTCAGGCAATCGCTCACTATGTGAACGAGAACTATCCGACCTACCGAGTCCGATACATATCAACAGAGACCCTGATGAACGAGTTCATCGACGCAATTCGGAACAACCGCCAAGCTGAGTTCAAGCGAAGGTACCGGGAGATCGACGTCCTCCTAGTCGACGATGTGCAGTTCATGGAAGGCAAGGAGCAGTTGCAGGAGGAGTTCTTCCACACCTTCAATACCTTGCACGAGGCGAATCGCCAGATCGTGCTCAGCTCCGACCGACCGCCGGACGCTGTTGCGACACTTGAGGATCGGCTTCGTAGTCGTTTCAAGATGGGTCTGGTCACCGACATTCAACCACCAGATTTCGAAACTAGGCTGGCCATTCTTCGTAAGAAGGCCGCTCAAGGGAACACACCAATCCCGAGCACAGTGCTTGAATTCATCGTCACTCATGTGACCAACAACATTCGCGAACTCGAAGGGGCCTTGAATCGAGTCACCGCCTACATCACACTCAATCGCACCGAAATGACCGTCGACGACGTTGAGCGAGTACTTGGCGACCTCATCCAAACTCGACGGCCCCACAAGATCACACCCATTGGGATTCTTGAAGCTACGGCGAATCGTTATGACTTCACTGTCGACGAACTCAGAGCCCATGATCGGCGTCGACCGCTGGTACTCGCCCGTCACGTGGCGTTCTATCTTTTTCGAGAACTCACTGACCTCAGTTTTCCTCAGATCGCTGCAGAGTTCGGTGGGCGAGACCACACGACGATCATTCACGGTTTCGAGAAGATCAAGAAGTCAATGGCCGAGAAGGTCACGGTGTACGAGGACGTGACCGAGCTCATTAAACAACTCAAGGCTGGGTAATTGTGGATAACTAGCGGTATTTGTCGTGAATATCAGCGGGACAACCGCGATGCAATCAACAGACATTGTTGAAATTTCAAACTTGGGTTGGGGATGAAGTGGACAGCCAGTGGACAGCCAAAGCCCGCCACGACTGGGGACCAGCTAGGTTCTCCACAATCCACAGCACCTACTACTACCACTACTAGATGTACTTACTACGAAGGCAGAAAGAGGCAGCAACGTGAAGTTTCGCTGTGAACGAGATGTGCTTGTCGAAGCACTGGCAACCGCAAGCCGAGCCGTGTCTGGACGAGGAGGAGCGCTACCAGTCCTTTCAGGGCTGAGATGCGAACTCAAAGGTGACCAGCTGTGCGTTACCGGCAGCGATCTGGACTTGACGATAACTGTCGATTTGACGGTGTCGGGTTCTGGAGACGGCGAGATAGTGATCCCGTCCAAGCTCGCAGTCGATATTGTGAAATCGCTTGAACCAGGCGCGGTAAGCATCGAGACCGAAGAGTCCGAGGCGAAGATCAGTTGCGGTCGTTCGCAGTTCTCTGTGCACCTGATTCCCGCGGAGGAATACCCTCAAATCGCTATGGCGGAGAGCGAGCCGCTCACCCTGGTGGCTTCTGAATTCACTGACGCGTTGCGTCAGGTGGTCCCCGCGGCGTCAACGGACGATTCTCGGCCGATCCTGACCGGGGTATTGCTTGCCGCTGAGGGCACTGGTCTCCGGTTGGTATCAACTGACTCCTATCGACTTGCCGTTCGTGATTTGCCAGGAACAGCTGTCCTTGCTGATGGTCAGAATGTGCTTGTTCCAGGTCGAGCCCTCAACGAGCTCAATCGAGTGATTTCTGCCGCTGAGACTCTGACCCTGATACTCGGAGAGCGCGATGCGACCTTCATTGTTGGCTCCACTCGCCTCACCACACGGTTGATCGATGGTGACTTCCCGAATTACCGAGGCCTGATCCCACAGAATCAGCCGAACCGGTTGACCATTGGGAGATCCCAGCTGATTGAGGCCGTGCGTAGAGTCAAGCTCATGGCTAGGGAAGCAACACCTGTCAGGATCACGATGCGCGAAGGTGGCGTGGATTTAGTGGCGATCACACAAGATGTCGGGCAAGCACACGAGGAACTGGACGGCTCGTACCAAGGTGAAGAACTCACCGTTGCTTTCAACCCCGATTACCTACTTGCTGGGCTGGAAGTAACACCTGGGGATGAGGTCTCTCTTGAGACAGTGGATGCCTTGAAGCCGGCGCTGTTGCGTTCCTTGGATACGGTCGATTTCCTCTACCTCTTGATGCCTGTACGGGTTTCCTAAGTCACAGTGGGCCATGTGACGATCCGGCGCGTATGGCTGAAGGATTTTCGCTCGTATGAAGAGCTGGAGCTCGATTTCACGCCCGGGTTGACAGCATTGCTCGGGGACAATGGAAACGGAAAGAGCAACCTCCTTGAGGCGATTGGTTTTCTTGTGTCGCTGAAGTCGTTCCGCGGCGCGCCGAAGGAGGCACTAGTTCGTGCTGGAGTTGATGTTGGATTCATTCGTGCTGAACTCGATGACGACGGCCGTGAGGTTCTGATAGAGGTTGAACTCAAATCGCTAGGTAGTCCTCGCGTTCTGGTGAACAAGCAACGGTTAGGTGCCACCAGGGAACTCCTCGGAGTCTGTTCAACTACGATTTTCTCCCCTGATGACCTCAGTATTGCCAAGGGGTCACCCAGTCTTCGGCGAGAGCTCATCGATGATCTTTTGACGGCCGTTCACCCCAAGAACGAGGTAGTTTGCGATGACTTCGCGAAGGTTCTGAAACAACGAAACGCTCTTCTCAAACAGTGCAACGGGCGGCTGAGTTCCGACGCGCAACTCACACTTGAGGTATGGGACGAGCGCTTAGTAGAGGTTGGAGAACGCCTCGGCGGGCTACGAGTCAGGATCCTTGAGAAACTCCAGCCCTTGGTAAACGACTACTACACACGGGTATCTGACAATTCGCGGCCAATTGGTTTGGCGTACTCCTCCGCTTGGCGGAGTTCGGGGATGGCAGCCAGTTTGGCAGAAAGTCGCCGAGACGACCTTCGACGCGGGATCAGCACGGTTGGTCCCCATCGTGACGATGTGATGATGGAGATCGACGGAATGAATGCCCGTGTTCAGGCCTCCCAAGGCGAGCAGCGGTCACTAGTTCTGGCATTGCGGCTAGCCAGCCATGAGCTCATTCGACAAGCAACCGGAACGAGTCCAATCCTGTTACTTGACGACGTGTTCAGCGAACTTGATGATCGACGGTCTGCTGCGTTGCTCGGCGCACTTCCGAAATGTCAGACAATTCTGACTTCGGCGGTCGGTATCCCCAAAGGAGCAACCGCAGACGCGATCTATTACCTCAATGATTCAACACTGGTGGAGGCAAGATCCTCGTGAAGCGAGAGCGCCCAACCTCCCCACTAGCACTGTCTGTCGAGGTCCTGCGACACCAACTCGGTCTCGGTGCGCTTTCGATTGAGCAAGCTGTTGCAACCGATTGGAGCGAACTGGTTGGCGACGGGTTGGCCTCAGTGAGCGAACCTCTGCAAATTCTGCGGGGCGAGTTGGTGGTGGAGGTTCAATCACCAACGGCTGCCGAGGCAATGAAATGGGCAACCGACCGGCTGATTGCTGAATGTGCTGCCCGGTATGGTCCACATGGGATTACTGCGGTTCGGGTCAAGGTTCGCGCGACCCCACGTCGGGACAATTTCTCCTGATTGGCCTTCGGAATCAGCGGTAGTAGGGCAGCGGGAGAGGCTCAGAAATGCTATTCTTGCCCGGTGAAATTCGAATCCGCCAGGTCTAGGTTTCTGGACCTGATCACGGTCGGCAGATTGAGCCTGGGTGTAACCCAGCGCTGTCGTTGAAAGAGCGGATTCCCCAAAAACTCCAGTCCGAAAGGGCGCGCATTGTCCCAAGAACAAGGCTCCGAATATGGCGCTGATCAGATCCAAGTGCTTGAGGGCCTTGAAGCTGTTCGCAAGCGACCAGGCATGTACATCGGATCCACAGGTCCCGCGGGATTACACCACATGGTGTACGAAGTTGTGGATAACTCTGTGGATGAGGCGATGGCAGGACACTGCGATCGCATTTCGGTGACGTTGTTGCCTGGCGATGGATGTGAGGTGGTTGACAATGGTCGAGGTATTCCTGTCGACAAGCACCCGAAATACGCCGACCTGTCCGCCGCCGAGGTGGTGTTGACCATTCTTCACGCTGGAGGGAAGTTCGGCGGTGGGGGTTACAAGGTCTCTGGTGGCTTGCATGGTGTGGGCGTATCAGTAGTGAACGCTTTGTCCTCGAGAGTGGAAGTCGATATCGATCGGGATGGCCGCCGATACAGCATGTCATTCGAAGATGGTGGAAATCTCAAGGACCGACTCGTGGACAGCGGACCCTCACCTGAGGGTGCAACGGGCACGACTGTTCGCTTCTGGCCCGATGGCACCATCTTTGATGAAACTCACTTCAGAGCACAGACCCTGATCGAACGATTCCAGATGATGGCCTTTCTGAACGCTGGCCTAGAGATCGAGTTTTCTGATACCCGTCCTGAGCCCCACGACCCAGTGACCTTCAAATACGAGGGTGGTATTCGCGACTTTGTCCGCCATGTAAATGCCTCCAAGGAAGCACTCTTCAGCGATGTTGGCTACTACATGCAGGCCGAGGAAACCATGGAGGTCGAGATTGCCTTCCAATGGAACACTGGCTACAACGCGGATGGACTGCATTCGTTCGCGAATGGCATTACCACCAGTGAAGGCGGGATGCATGAGGAGGGGTTCAAGAAGGCCCTGACCAACTGCGTCAACAAATACGCTCGTGACAAGGGCCTCCTGAAAGACAAGGAAGGAAACCTTCAAGGAGAAGATATCCGCGAAGGGTTGACGGCAATTATCTCCGTCAAACTCCAAGACCCTCAGTTCGAGGGACAGACAAAGGGCAAGCTCGGCAACGTTCCAATGCGTTCCCTCGTCGAACGAGCCACGAATGAGCGGCTCGGCGATTGGTTTGAAGAACACCCATCTGAGGCGAAGCGGATTGTTCTCAAAGCCGTCCAGGCCTCGCGAGCTCGGGAGGCCGCACGATCGGCTCGCGACGCGACGCGACGCAAATCAGCCCTTGATGGCGCGGGGTTGCCCGGGAAGCTGGCTGATTGTTCGCTGAACGAGCCACGTTCCTGTGAGATTTACATCGTCGAGGGAAACTCCGCTGGGGGTTCCGCCAAAGAAGCCCGAGATCCAGCCCGTATGGCAATTCTCCCGATCCGCGGCAAGATTCTCAACGTAGAACGTGTCCGAGTGGATCGAATGCTGAAGAACACTGAGGTCACCTCGCTGATTCAAGCAATTGGCGCGGGAGTGGGTGAAGAGTTCGACGTTGAGAAGCTTCGCTATCACAAGATTGTGATTCTGTGTGACGCCGACGTGGATGGAAGCCATATTCGAACACTGTTGCTCACGTTCTTTTTTCGGCAGATGAAGCCGATGGTAGAAGGTGGCTATGTCTACATCGCCCAACCGCCCTTGTATTCGACCAAGGTTGGTAAGGACACGATCTACCTGAAAGATGATGGCGCGAAAGACGAGTTCCTTCGAGGCAGACCCAACCACAAAGAGGAGTTTGCTCGTCTCAAAGGACTCGGCGAAATGGACGCCGAGGAACTCTGGGCCACAACGATGGATCCTGCGCGTCGGACATTGCTCCAAGTCGGCGTCGAACAAGCAGTAATCGCCGATGAGGTGTGTTCCACGCTGATGGGCGAGAACGTTGAGAGTCGCAAGCACTTCATCCAAACCAACGCACGCGACGTGCGCTTCTTGGATATCTAAGGGACGAGATGGCAGACAACGAGGATACCCAACCCAACCCCGACCCTGATGACAGCGGCGACGGGCTTCCCGTCACCTTTGGATCGATCGAACCCATCGAGATTCAAACGGAGATGGAACAGTCCTTTCTGGACTACGCCATGTCGGTCATTGTGTCGCGCGCCCTTCCCGACGTTCGCGATGGATTGAAGCCAGTCCACCGGCGAATCCTGTGGGCCATGCACGACACCGGGTTGCGTCCAGATCGCTCCCACAGGAAATGTGCGACGGTAATTGGTGAAGTGATTGGTAAGTACCATCCACACGGCGACCAAGCTGTGTATTTCGCGTTGGTTCGAATGGGCCAAGACTTTTCGTTGCGCCATGTACTGATCGACAAACACGGCAACTTCGGGTCCCCAGATGACGAACCTGCTGCCTACCGGTACACCGAGTGTCGACTGACCAACCTTGCCACCAGAATGTTGGCAGATATCGACGAGAACACCGTCGACATGATTGGGAACTTCGATGGTTCAACCGAGGAACCAGTGGTGTTGCCCTCGCGTTTCCCAAACCTTTTGGTCAACGGGGGCCAGGGAATTGCCGTTGGTATGGCGACGAACATTCCGCCCCACAACCTCGGTGAGGTTATTGACGCGACCGTTCACCTGATCGACAACCCCGACGCGACGGTTGAAGACCTGATGCAGTTCGTGAAGGGCCCTGACTTCCCAACAGGGGGCCAGATTCTTGGACGAGCCGGAATCAACTCCGCCTATCACACGGGTCGAGGTTCTATCCGGATGCGAGCCAAGGCGGAGATTGTCGAGACTGGCAAGCTCACCCAGATCGTTGTTTCAGAGATCCCGTATCAATCCTCATTCGGGGCGATCGAAACAAAGGCGGCTGAACTCGTTAACGACAAGGTCATTGAGGGCATTCGGGCAATTCGAAACGAATCAGCTCGTGGCGTGAATCGGTTGGTCTTTGACCTCAAACGCGACGCTCCGGCGCTCGTCATCCTCAACAATCTCTACAAGCACACTCCAATGCAGACCAGTTTTGGTGTGAACATGGTCGCCCTCGTTGACGGAATTCCGCGGACGTTGTCACTTCGCGAGGCCTTGCACCACTACGTCGTGCATCAGCGAGAGGTAGTTACTCGCAGAAGTGAGTATCGACTTGATAAGGCGCAACGACGTGCTCACCTTGTTGAGGGATTGCTCCGCGCGATCGACATGATTGATGCAATCATCGCTGCGATCAGATCCTCTGAGGATCGCCCTGCTGCTAAAGAGGCATTGCTCAATACACCCTTCGATTTCTCCGACGAACAGTCCGAATACATCCTTGATATGCCGCTCAGCCGACTGACCCGGCTTGGCAGGGCAAATCTCGAAGAAGAATTGGCGAAGCTCCGAGAGACAATTGCGGAGTTGGAGCGGATTCTCAACGATCCCGCCCGCCTCAGCGAGGTCATCAAGGAGGAACTCACCGAGGTTCGCGACACCTTTGCCTCACCGCGGCGTTGCCCAATCACCTTTGATCCAGGTGATTTGAACGTGGAGGACCTCATTGATGATGAGGAACTCGTCGTCATGATGACTGCGAATGGGTACATCAAGACCGTCTCCTCGGACGCGTTCAGAACGCAGGGGCGAGGCGGGCGAGGTGTTGCTGGCACTCGTCTGAAAGACGAGGACTATGTCAGCGACATCATCCACACGACTGCGCACGCCTACCTGATGTTCTTCTCGAACCGAGGCCGTGTCTATCGTCTGAAAGCCCATCAGATACCAATGATGGAACGCACTGCACGCGGAACAGCGCTGGTCAACCTGCTGCAACTCCAACCAGATGAGCGAATTCAAGCAGTTGTTGATACCCGCGACTATGAGTCACATCGGTATCTCTTCTTTGTGACGCGAAGAGGCGTGGTGAAGAAGACGTTGTTCAACGCCTATGACAGCTCCCGCCAAGCCGGCCTGATTGCGATCAACCTGCGAGACGACGACGAGTTGGTTCGTGTGCTCACCGTCAATGACACCGATGAGATCATGTGTGTCTCTCGACTCGGCCAAGGCATTCGCTTCAGCCAAGATGATGTTCGCCCAATGGGTCGAGACGCCACTGGCGTTCGGGGAATGAAACTGCGAGCCAACGACTCAGTCGTTTCAGCTGACGTCGCAATGGACGACCATTTCCTGTTGACGATCACTGACGGGGGATTCGGCAAGAGGACAGATCCCACCAACTTTTCCAAACAGGGTAGGGGTGGCCAGGGCGTACGAGCCATGCGCCTCAATGCTGACAAGGGAGAGGTCGTGGCTGCATTGATGGTTGCCGAGGACGACCAACTCTTCCTCATCAATGACGCAGGTGTGACGATCCGGGTTGCTGTTGGACAGATCTCTACCCAAGGTCGCGATGCTACTGGCGTGCGAGTGATGAACCTTGACGACGACACCAAAGTGGTTGCTGTCGCGAGGGTATTTCAGACCGATGAGGATGCCGAGGATCTTGGACAAGAAGAAGGTAGTGACGAGCAGCCCCCTGCCGAAACTACTGAGTGACGGCGCCGCTCAGGCGATACGGAGTGAGCACTCGTGCCGAAGGGACCACCACCCCACGGAGCGAGGATGCTGGCTCAGTGCTGCCCCTGCTAGCGCTTGTCATGGTGGTGTTCTGTGTAGTGCTCGTTGCGCTTCGAGGCCTCGTCATTTCCGAGGTTCGTCGTGCTCAAGCACAGACAGCGGCCGATCTTGTCGCCCTCGCCGCAGTTGGCGCTGCGCCCCAGGATGCAGAGGGAGTCGCTCGTTCTGTCGCTGAGCGCAATGACAGTCGTGTTGTCTCGATTTTGCGCGTGGAGGACGGAATCCAGGTGACGATTTCGCGCAATGAGGTCGACGCTGTGGCGACTGCAAACTGGGTCGAGTCGCCAGGGTGACTCAACCGAGGCCCGAATGTTTGTAGACTCCTCCGTTGTGTCTACAGAGCCTGAGTCCACGGTGAATGGTGGTTCGCCCGATTCTAAAATCGGCGAGCCCTCGTCGCGCCGATCCGTAGCTGCGAGTTCGCCCATGAGTACTGGGAGTGCGGTCGTGGCACCTGACACTTCGACCACAGCTCATACGGCTGGCCTGAATTCCGCGGTAACCAGCCCGAGGGCGCCGTTGCACGCACCAGCTTCACCAACAGCATTGCCGTCACATAGAGCACCTGTAGACCCAGCTCCACCAATGGTTCAAACTGGCAGTGCCCAAGGAGACCGAAGCACAGCAACGGTCGCAGGGCCGCCGGTGAGTGCGAGTATCAACATTCGTGGAGCAGAGCCTGTGATCGCCAGCGAGCTCGAGGTAGCGGATGCCGTTTCCCCTCCCAAGGAGCCTCTTGGAAGTCCTGCCAAGAAGTCGAAGAACACGATTTCACGGCGAGATCTAGGCGGTCGCAAACAGCGCTTTGAGGCAAAGAAGACTCGGCGGCTGATCCGCCATGTTGATCCCTGGTCGATCCTCAAGATGTCGCTGGTGTTGGGCTTTTGTCTGTGGTTGATGGTCTGTATCGCTGCGGTGATTATTTGGTCGGTAGCGAAGAGTTCGGGATCGATTGGCAAGATCGAAAGTCTCGTGAGCGACAACGGTTTGCCTGGATGGAAGATGAATGGCCAGGCGATGTTTCGACAGTTTGGTCTGATTGGCCTGGTCTTCATGTTCGCTGGCACTGCCGCCGCAACTGTCGCCAGCATCGTCTTCAACCTGGTGAGCGACATCATTGGCGGCATCTGGATCACTGTGATCGAGGAAGAAACGGCCCGACCGGTTTCCAAATAGCCCGCGGTCATCTGGCTCGGCTATGGTTTCTTGTCCACTGGGGGCTATAGCTCAGTTGGTTAGAGCGCACCCCTGATAAGGGTGAGG
>DORQ01000163.1:4768-7594 GCA_003514205.1 Acidimicrobiaceae bacterium | reverse complement strand
ATAAGGGTGAGGTCGCTGGTTCGATTCCAGCTAGCCCCACTTCTGCCCCGCACCGCAGTGGCCAACCTCCGGGAGATTTGATGCACGGGCTGAGAAGAGCGTCACTTGCTGTTGTGTTAGCAGGGGTTGCTGGAGTTGTGCTTCGCCTGCGCGGAACCGAGGGACGACCAACCAACTCAGGGCATTGGCGTGAGCTTTCCGGCGACGAGATGCGGTAGCGATGTTGCACCACATTGCCGTTCAGGGCACCGGGCTTGTTGGTGCTCGCGTGGCGCGGGAGCTGTGTGATCGTCGCGACGTCGAACTCGTACCGCTGCTGAGCGGATCCCCGGAGCGCCGAATGGAGCTCGCCGAAGCTTTGGGCCCAAAGATCGGCAACCACGCCGAGGATGAGTTCCACACCGTGGTGTTGTGTCTCCCCGAAGCTCAACAGGTGGCAGCTGCCAGAAAATGGCTCAGCGAAGGAAAGCACGTCGTTGCCACCGCAGCTGGCGGTCGCACCGTGTCGAGCCTGCTGGATCTCGACACATTCGCCCGAGAACACGGCGTGAGCGTGACTGTTGGGGCGGGGATGGCTCCCGGATTGTCTACTGTCCTCGCGCATCACGCGGCCGCCCTTTTTGATGAGGTCACGACCATCCACCTCGCTTCAGTTGGAAGTAGCGGTCCCGAGTGCCTCCGGGACTTGGAAAGCTCGATCGCCCTGGACGGTCGTGAGCGAAAGAGCGGAGCTTGGGAACCTGCTCCCTCAAAGTCCGGTCGTGAACTGGTGTGGTTTGCGGAACCACTGGGCTCGGTTGAGTGTCAGCGGGGCGATCTGGGCGATACTCAACTCGTGGATCGAGTTGTTCCAGGCACAACGGATCTCACCGTTCGAGTGGCCACGCAAGGAACCGAGCGTACCTTTCGTAAAAAGATCCCAACACGACGCCGCGTTGAAGAACAACTGGGCGGGCTACGAGTTGAAGTGACTGGGATGGCTGAGGGTGTGTCGAGCTCAGTGGTGTATGGCCTCATTGATCGGCGCTCTGTAGCCAGCGCGGCTCTCGCTTGCTTCGCTGCCGTGGAAGTACCAAAGTCAGGTGCGCTCGGTGCTGGTGGAGTCACTGAGTGGCTGGCGCCAGTGGAGGTGCTTCGATGGCTGTTCTCTCGGGGCGTGAAGGCCGCTGTGTTTGAGGCTCAACCGTAGGCGTTGATTGATCCTGAGTTCAGTTCGGATCGACGCAGCTCGAACCGGCGGGGCAGTGCGGTCCTTCAGATTTCTTGGGATTTTCCTTCAGTTGGTTGCCAGGCGCTCCGATAGGAAGTCGTCTTCCAACCGAATACCACCAACGCATTGCCCCGCGAAAACGGGGTGCTCGGCGCCTTGTGCAATCTTTTCTGAGAAATTGCTCAAGGTCGGCCGCGTATTCGTCGATACCTCATTTGCTGGATGCGTAGGAGGTACTTCGGTGCGAGAAAAGTCAGAAGTCACAAAACTGGTTGAAGAGAACTTGGAACTGGTGAACCACATTGTGTTTCAGGTATCCATTCACTTCCCCCGCCATGTTGACCGGGAAGAGCTTGCACGGGCAGGTGCACTTGGCCTTGTAGAGGCAGCACAGCGCTTCGACGACTCCAAAGGAGTTCCGTTTCAACGATTCGCAGCGCGTCGCATTCGAGGGTCAATCATCGATGCTGTTCGGGCCGCCGACTGGGCACCACGATCGGTGCGGAGTTTGGCTCGAAAGCTGGACGCTACGGAACAACGACTTGCTTCGCAGTTGGGACGTGTACCGAGTATCGGCGAAGTCTCCGAGTCCTTGGGAGTGTCTCGAGAGGAACTGTTCCGGCTGCAGGAGCGACTCTTCCGAAGCGTGGTGCTTGCATTCGATCACTTAGTCGGCGACGGAGTGGACGCAGATCTGACACTCGTGGACATCATTGAGGACGTATCGGTCATTGAACCATCAGTTGAGCTCGAGCGTCGAGAACTCAACGCCTATGTCCGCCAGGCAGTTGCACTGCTTCCTGAGCGCCAGCGTCTTGTCGTGGTGGGGTATTTCCTTGAAGAGCGCAGCTCCCAGGAACTGGCCCGCTTTCTTGGCGTGACTGAGTCACGAGTCTCCCAAATGCGCACGGAGGCGCTGGAGATGTTGCGTGCCGGCATTGCGGCCCAATATGAGGCGAACGCCGCTGAAGCGTCGCAAGGGCGTCAAGAGAAGCGACGTGAGCGATACGCCTCAGCGATCGGCAATGCCGGAACCTGGCAGGACCGAATCTCGGTGAACGGATCCGCTGGAAGCGAAGGCCTCCTCGCTGAACTCCTTGCCGTTGGCTAGGGCAGCAGCATCGAACGAAGCGGCTCGTGTAGCACACCATTGGTGGCAAGCGCGCTGCCCAGTTCGAGATTGTCGTGTCCTTCAAGCGTCGTGACTCTTCCGCCCGCTTCAGGGATGATGACCTGGCAGGGAGCAATGTCCCAGAAGTTGATGATTGGGTCGAACATCGCTTCGATTCGTCCGGTAGCAACGAGGACGTAGCCGTAGCCGTCTCCCCAGGTTCGCATCGCGACGCCAGATGCCCTGAGCCGCTGGAGCATTTCTTCTTCCCAATAGTCGAACCCTGAGCAACTCAGTACAGCCGAACTCATGACTGCATGGTCATTGACGCTGCACGCGACTCCGTTCAATGTGCATCCTTGGCCGCGGGCCGCGGCGACGATCTCGGTCATTGCTGGAACGTTGATGACCCCAACGCTGGGCCCGTCGCTGTCTTCAAGGTAGAGCAGGTTTGTGTAGGTCGGGACGCCGCGAGTGAACGCATGGGTGCCGTCGATCGGGTCGA
>DORQ01000163.1:0-4461 GCA_003514205.1 Acidimicrobiaceae bacterium | reverse complement strand
GCTTCAGCAATCACCGCCACTGCAAAATCGAGATCAGCAGAGCTTGTATTCATCGTCATTGGGCAATTCTCGTTCAGGAGCGGAGTTCCCTCCAAGGCAGAACCCAACTTCTCCGGGCAATGACCTCAACTTCTGTCTGGATGTGCCGATTCTTCGCACAGGCCCTTGTTGTGAGCAGGTCCTATTCGCTTGTCAGAGCGGAACGTTCAATCGCAAAGGGGACCGCGCAGAATGACATTGGTGAAGAGCACATGTCCGCGCTGTGCAGTGGTTGAGGTTCCCATCTCTGAAGCAGTGCTTCGGGTCTGTTCGATGGAGGGACCATCAGTTTGTTTGATTCGTTGTCCAGGCTGCCACCAACGCTTTGAAGTGGATGCAGACGAAGCAATGGTAGCGATGCTTCTCGCCGTAGGGGTTGAGGTCTCGGTGTGGCAAAGGGAGCCAGCAACGGAACGAGCAAGCCAGGTGACTTCCACACTGACCTCCGAGGAGGTTGAACGGTTCTGTGAGCTGCTGATCGCAGAGCCCGACATTGCGAATCGAATTGCCTCCTCCCCCTGGTAGTCCGGGGATTTTCTAATCCCGAGTTGTTTAGTCGGGATTAGGGGCATAGCATTGTCCCATGGCAAGAACGCAACTCCTCGACTTCCCCGAAATCGTTGACGAAATCAATGCTCGTCTCGTGGCCGCAGGTGTTGTATCGCTGTGCCTCGCCACACTCCTCACCCAACAGCGCTGGTTGGTCGTCGTTCTCGCTGCTGGCTTTGTCCTTCGGGTGATGAACGGGCCTCGCCTGAGCCCGCTCGCGCAGTTCGCTACCAAGGTGGTTCGCCCGAGGCTTTCAGTTCCCGAACGACTCACGGCGGGCACTCCGAAGCGGTTCGCCCAATCGATCGGTGCAACGCTCTCATTGAGCGCCGCAATTGCTGGGTACGGCTTCAACAACTGGTCCGTTGCGTGGGCGATGGTGGCTGCGATTCTTGTCGCAGCGAGCCTCGAAGCGGCACTTGGCTATTGCCTTGGCTGCAAAATATTCGCCCTGCTGATCCGCGCAGGCGTGTTGCCTGAGGACGTTTGCAAGGACTGCGCAGACATCTCCGAGCGTCTCAATGCGCTGATTGATCAGCAACCAGCTGAAGCCTCGAAGGATTTCGCAGCAGCTTGAACAGTAGAGTGAGCATCCCCTAGACGCGGTGTGCGGATGAGGGAGGCCAGGAGTGACGCTCAGAGATGAAGGTTGCAGCGATTCAACACGACATCGCGTGGAAAGACGCAACCGGCACCTGTGACGCGCTGCGTCGCCGTATTGCGAATGCGGCAGCGGGCGGCGCTGAAATGGTTGTGCTCGCTGAGATGTTTGCGACTGGCTATACCGTGGATCCCGCCGAAATAGCAGAGTCTGCGGGCGGGCCAATTCAACAGTTCATGCAACAACAAGCGAGCGAGCACAGCATCTGGCTGCTTGGATCGGTTGCAGTGTGGTCAACCACGCCGGGCCGTGCAATCAATCGATTGATCGCACAGGGTCCACGCGGCGAGCGGTTCCACTATGACAAGCGTCATCCGTTCTCATATGCCGGTGAACATCTCCACTATCTGCCAGGCGACAGCCTAGAGACCTTGGAGATCGGCGGACTTCGAGTGACTCCGCTGGTGTGCTACGACCTTCGTTTCGCCGACGATTTTTGGGAGCGCGGACCCGGAACCGACCTTTTCGTGGTGGTGGCAAATTGGCCGATCACACGAAGGACGCACTGGATGACGCTGCTGCGAGCGAGAGCCATTGAAAATCAGGCGTATGTGATTGGGGTGAACCGAGTGGGCTCAGCAGATGGGCTGTCCTACAGCGGCGACTCGGCAATCATCGACCCGTTGGGTCAGATATTGGGATCTGCGGAGGTCGCCGAGGCAACCTTGCAGGCCGAGGTGACCAGCGAAACGGTTGCCCAGGTTCGGGCGGCCTTCCCGTTCCTGCAGGATCGACGATGATTCGAGACAAACTCAAGGCGCTCTCAGCCCGTTTGCGCGTGATTGGTGCTGGCACCGAGACCGAAAGCCCGGAACGGGCGAAGCCTCGCCCGGGAACTCGGCGGCGGCCCAGGTCTGGGTCACAAAGTCCTGGTTCAGAGAACTCAAGATCCTCGCGGGCCACCACACTTGGAAATGGTGAGGCAGGGCTGTCGCTCGAGTATGTCCCGTCGCTTGATGGCAACGCTGATCCAGGCGAGATCGTGTGGACCTGGGTGACGTATGAGGAAGATCCCACTCAAGGCAAGGATCGCCCCGTGCTGATCATTGGCAGGTCAGCGACGTCGCTGGTCGCTGTGATGCTGACCTCCAAGGCCCACGAGGACGACCCGAGCTACCTTTCGATAGGTTCAGGAGCCTGGGACCCAGAGCGCAGACCAAGTGCCATCAAGCTTGACCGGTTGCTGAGAATCTCTTCCGATAACGTCCGTCGCGAAGGAGCCATCTTGGATCGTGAGCGATTCGTCAAGGTCGTCACGGCGCTCGGAAGGTTTCATGGCTGGCCAGCCTCGGTACGTTCGATTGACGACCTGGTCACGCCGAACAGGAGGTAACAAAACGCGGTGTGGGCGCCACCTCAGTGACGCCCACACCCTGTTGTATTCGTGAGGCCTGTCCAAGGAGCGGGGGCTCCGTCCGAGAGGCTCAGTGGCTAATGAATCAGCCGTTCGCTGCTGTGATCACGGAGTCGAGCACGTGAATGACGCCGTTGCTGGTTTCGATGTCAGTCTGGACGACCTTGGAACCGCCAACCATGACTTCACCGTCGACGACCTCTACTTTGAGTTTGCCGCCACCGAGAGTTTCGATGCTGGTTCCATTAGCTGCCACTGCGTCGGCAGCCATGATCTTCCCGCTGACAACATGCAGCTTCAACACGTCGGCGAGTGCGCCTGTAGGGTCAGCGGCGAGAGCGGATAGCGTTGCTGCATCAACCTTCGCAAAGGCCTCGTTGGTGGGGGCGAATACCGTGAAGGGTCCTTCACCACTGAGTGCATCGGCGAGGCCAGCTTGGCCGACCAAGTCGACCAGGGTTGAGAAGTCGGGATTTGAGGCAGCGACATCAACGATGGTGCCAACGTCCTTTGCGGTGTCTTCAGCCTTGGCTTCAGCCGCAGTCGTCTCTGGGGCGGTAGTTTCCTCTGACGTGTCGGTGGTCTCGGCCACCTCGTCCTCAGCGCAACCTCCCAAGAGTAGAGCGGCGGGGATCGAAAGCACTGCGAGTGATCGAAGAATGGTCATGATGTCTCCTTGTGGGTGAGTTGCCTATCCTCCGGTCACAGCCCACAGTTCGGATGCAACTTCTTGAGAATCCCAGAACGAAACGAGTTCTCCCAAGGCGAACTTTCACAGATGCGGGCTTAGGGTGGTCTGATGTCGTCGCAAGTTCGACCATCTCCTGTGTTGCTCGCTCGCATGTTCTTTGGCCTGCAAGCAATAGCGGGCACCGGATGGTGGGTGGCGGTATTTCTTTCGGGGGATGTACGTCGTTTGACACTCGGAGCGTGGAGTCCGCTGCTTCTGGTTGGACCAGATCTGGCCCTCTTCGCCGGCGCGTCGGGAATCGCAGCGTTTCGCATGAGCAAAACGGCCGCCGTCACCGCTACGGCGTGGACGGTCCTGGTAACGGTGGCTTTGGGCGTGTACGCCTTGGTGTCGAGGTTGGCGGGCTGGGGTGCAGTGTTGATGGTGATTGCGTCTCTTGGGTCTGTGGCCGCGACCGCAACGATCTGGCATGGCTACCTTCCTACCCGCTGGTTTTTCGTTGGGCCCTTTCGGTTTCGAGTCGCAGCGGCCGCATCGGGACAACGTCATCTGTTCCGTAGCGTGACTCAGCTCATCGTCTTCTGGACCACGTTCTTCTTGGTCATCCCAGTGGTCCTTCGCACGGTGGAATACCGCCTACGGTTGGAGTGGCCAGCGTTGAATGGCGCTTTGTGGAATCTCGTCGGCGCCTGTGGGTTTGCTCTGGGGAGCGCACTGGGCTTGTGGTCGTGCGTGACCATGGCGCTGGTTGGTCATGGGACGCCGTTGCCTGCGCACACAGCGCGGGAGTTGGTAGCAGCGGGACCATATCGGTTCGTGCGTAACCCAATGGCGTTAGCGGGTGCAGTCCAGACAGTGGCAGTTGGAGTGTGGATTGGTTCGTGGATGGTCGTGATTGTTGGCAGTGCAGGTGCGGTGGTGTGGAATGAAATCATTCGGCCCGTTGAGGAAGCGGACCTCCTTGAGCGATTCGGCGAAAGTTATGCGCAGTACGCCCTTCGAGTTCGCTGCTGGCTTCCTACCCTGAGGAGCTAGACCCACCAGAGTCGTCGGCGGAGTTGTGTCAGAACACAACGAGAAGAGCCCCGGCCGAAGCCGGGGCTCACACAGTGCGCTCGGAGGAACTTGAATCCCCAACCTTCTGATCCGTAGTCAGATGCTCTATCC
>DORQ01000054.1:3466-4144 GCA_003514205.1 Acidimicrobiaceae bacterium | reverse complement strand
GATGTACGTCGGTGCCGAAGAGCGATACATCGGGTCGATTCAAGACAGCGTGACCATTGTGAATCGCGGTCCGGTGCTGGGAATCACCAAGAGCGCGGACCCGTCATTCGGCTACGTCAGTCTTGACGTTTCCTCCTACGGCAGCTCGCTTCGAAGCGGTGAGAAGCTCATCGTGACCGACCTTCTTCCACTTGGTTATGAGTTTGACAGCTTGAGCCAGACCTTTCTCGGGTATGGAACAGGGAATTGGTATTGGGCGCCGGGAACCGGATACGGAACAGGTTCTTCGAACAGTACCGGCTATCCGGCGCTGAATATCGATGTGCGTAGCCATCTGAGTGTGGAAGCGATCGACGACTACAGCGGAACCGGACGACAGCTTGTTCGAGTTTCGTTCGACGAACCTCCAACGGCTGATGGTTGGCGTGGAGTTGCTCCTGGCTCGAGCAGTCGTGTGTCGTTCAAGGTGACACCGAATCCGATGACGCTTGCGGCAACGAATCAGGCTCAGGTCTTTGTCAGCGACAGCGTTAGTTCGTCCCAGCTGAAATGTCAGGCCGGCGTCTTCGGTTCGCAATCGGCCGCGAATTCAAGCGACCCGAACGACCTTGATGCCGATGGCCTAACAAGCGGCGATGCGTTTTGTCAGGGCTCCACCTCGATTGTGCCGACCTCTAC
>DORQ01000054.1:1511-3305 GCA_003514205.1 Acidimicrobiaceae bacterium | reverse complement strand
TCGTGAACGTGGCCGCGAACAAGGCAGTGAAAGGCGACCTGGATCCAGGATTCCGGAAGTTTCCAGCCATCGGAGCGATCACGTCTGCTGGTGGGGCCGGGAAGTTTCAGCTGAACTTGACCAATGTCGGCGGGGTAGCTCTTCGGGACCTTGTGATCTATGACATTCTCCCATTCGTTGGAGATACGGGGTTGAGCCAAACGCAGTTAGCCACGCCGCGAGGTAGTGATTGGGCAACCACGTTTGTGGGCCTGGATCCAACAACTGTTCCAGCGGGCGCAGTGGTTGAGTACTCGGCCTCGACGAACCCGTGCCGCAACGAACTCACCACACCGGCGGGCGCATTTCCCGCTGGGTGCGTGAACGACTGGTCGACAATGCTTCCCTCGGGCAGCGCGTCGCTGGTGAGAGCACTACGCGTGACCTTTCCCGCGGGCACTCTCAGCACGTTTGATCCAACCGAACAGATAGCGATCGAGTATGACGTGACGTATCCGGCAGGGGTGACTCCAGGCACGGTGGCCTGGAACAACTTCGCCTATGCGGCGACTCGGACCGACACCGGCACCGCCATTCTGCCCGCGGAGCCGCCGAAGGTCGGGCTGGCAATTCCCCAGGTTGATCTGGCGCTCACGAAAGCCGTCGCGCAGGCAACGGTATTGGTTGGCCAACCTGTGACCTACACCGTCACCATCGATCATCAGGGTTCAGTGAGCCCCTCTGGTGTGTATACCTTGCCGGCAGGTGTTGCCCGAAATGTTGAGCTTCGTGACGACCTTGGCGGTGGTGCGCTGACAGTGGTTGGAGCAAGTTCATTGATCATCAACGAGCGAACGGGTTCCTCGGATGGAGCGACCTTTGACGAGTCCACCGGGGCAATCCTGATCCCGGAACTCGGTCCAAACGACAAATATGTGTTGACCTATCAGGCTCGACGAAGCACCTCTGGCGCAACGACCAACCTGGCCGAGGTCCTCGATCACCCTGGTGTGACAGATATCGACTCAACTCCGGGTAACGGCGTGCCCACTGAGGACGACATCGCCACTGCCACAGCTCAGTGGGTTGCGCCCTCCATTGATCTTCAGAAGCAGGTGGAATCCTCCTCTGGGTCTGGTTCATTCATCGAAGCCGATGCGAGCGACGGGCTTGCTGGCCGATACCAGCGCTACCAGCCAGTGCGCTACCGATTTGTCGTGACGAATACCTCAGCGATCCCGCTCACAGGTGTCACCCTGACAGACAGCGTCATCTGGTTCGCCTGTGATCGTTCAATCGGCAACATGGCGCCAGGGCAGATAGTGACGATCGACTGCACCTGGCCATTTGGCTTTGCCTCGGGCCGCGTGGTCAACACGGCCACCGTGAATGGCGTGGCGACCGTGTCGGGCGCAACATCAACGGTGAGCGATACCGACCTCGCGACCGTCGAGATCCAGGCACCGATCGACTTGTCGCTCACCAAGCGCGTTGACGTGAGCGGCAACGGAAACTGGGTGAGCTCCGCCTCGGTGAGCCTCGGTTCCACGTTCAAGTATCAGCTGACGGTTTCAAACTCCCCGACTGCCGGAGAGGCGACGGGTGTGGTGGTGCGTGAGGAACTCCCTGCCGGAGTGACCGTGGTCTCGGGCCCTGCTGAGTTTGACCTCGCAACCTCGCAATGGTCAGTTGGCACTCTCGCCGCTGGTGCGTCGAAATCGATTGAACTGGTTGCGCGCATCGCTGATCTTGCGCAATTCCGGGCCGGGACTGGCATCAACCGGGCTCAGGTTTCTGCGGCCAACGAGCCGGACA
>DORQ01000054.1:0-1315 GCA_003514205.1 Acidimicrobiaceae bacterium | reverse complement strand
GGCAACCAGGTGTTCGAGGACCTTGATGCCAATGGAGTGCGCGACAGCAACGAGGTCGGGATCGCTGGCGTCACCATGGAACTTCTCAACTCCTCAGGAATCGTGATTGCTTCGAGCACTACCGATTCCGGAGGGATGTATCTCTTCGATGATCTTCCGAGTGGCAGATACCGAGTCCGGGTAGCGGCGGCAGAGTTCCTTGCGGGGGGCACCTTGCAGGGCTGGAAGAGCGACCTCGTGGAGGAAGCTCTAGCCGACAGCGATATCGACAACAACGACAACGGGCTTGCCGTACTTGGCGAGATTGTCTCCGGCGAGATCACACTCGACTCCAGCGAGCCGACAAACGAATCACCAACCAGCGTGTCTATTGCAGCTGACTCCTACTCCAACCTCACCGTGGACTTCGGCTTCTACCGCCTGGGCTCCATTGGTGACTTCGTCTGGCTCGATACCAACGCTGATGGCGTGCAACAAAGCACCGAGACCGGTATCGCCGGTGTGCGAGTGGTGCTGCTCGACGCCGCTGGCGCCACTATTGCGTCCGCCGAGACTGGCTCCGACGGCCGGTATCTCTTCAGCGACCTCGTCCCTGGCAGCTACCAGGTGAAGTTCGATCTCACCTCCTTGCCAATCGAGCTTCGGGCAACGGTGGACAACACCTCAGACGACGCTGCAGACAGCGATGCAAACCCTCTCACCGGGCTGACCGCTCTCGTGAGGCTCGCGGGTGGCCAGGACATTCGAACCGTTGACCTGGGCGCGACCAAGGCCGTTCATGAGCTGGTACTGACAAAAGTTGCGCTCGGTAACGCGGTGGCCGGTCAAAATGTCGACTGGAAGATCGTTCTCAAGAACAACGGTCCCGACCCGGCACGTGGTGCAATCACGCTCACCGACGCGCTTCCCGCGGAATTGAGCTTCGTCTCAGCAGCATCGCAAACCGATGGCCTTTCCTGTGACTACGCGACTGCCACCAGGACCGTGAGCTGCGTCACAGCGAATGGGCTTGGCTCTGGCAAAGAGCTGGTGGCGCTGGTCACCACCACGGTCTCGCCCTCCGCCGGTGCGTCGATCGTGAACTCCGCATCTGTCGCCACTCAGACCCAAACGCAGATAGCTCCTGCCTCAGAGAAGGTCGATGTCAGGGGTGCGTCGCTTTCGAATCCGGCTGTGCCGGTGCCGAGTACTCCAGCGCGGGAATCAACTGCCGCTGGGTCGCTGGTACTGACTGGCCACAACTCGACCTTGTGGGCAGGTCTCGCCCTGCTTCGTCGGTTTTGTCGCCGGTGCGCCGCGACCGGTGACCGAAAGG
>DORQ01000179.1:1438-3722 GCA_003514205.1 Acidimicrobiaceae bacterium | reverse complement strand
GCGCCTGCTCGATTGCTGTGAGTCTTGAACTCCGCAAGGGCTTCACGTCGCTCATGTAGCGAGGCTTCCGGCGGGACGATTGCGATCGCTGAGGTGTTCACGAGGGTTGCCATCTCATAAAGGTACTTCAAGCGAACCATTAAAGGAACAATAATCAGACCTTTATTTCGGCCAATGGGGGGAGGCGCTGTCGAGGCGCTGTCGAGGCGCTGCCGAGGCGATGAATCTCGGCGATGATCTAGGCCGTGTTTCTCCGACGACGGAGGGCGATCAGCTCTCCGCGGGTCGTCTCAATGTGGCGGGTCATCGCGCTCACAGCCAGCTCGGGATCTTGCGAGCCAATTGCGGCGAGGATCTCCTCGTGGAAGGCCTTACTTTCGAGATGACGATGATCTGCCCACAGCTCCTCTGCTGGCTCGAAGAGTTCTCCGCGCGCCGATTCGATGGCGCTCCACAGCCGCGGCGACTTTGCCGCCAACGCCACCGCTCCGTGAAAGGCAAGGTCCGCATGGCGGTAGCGCTTCGGGTCCTCCTCGGCATTGTCCAGTTCTTTCACCGCCGCAATCATTCGTTCTAGGTCGGCTTCAGTCCGACGAGATGCAGCGAACCTCACGGCCTGGCATTCAAGCGCCAGGCGCACATCGACGATGCCGTTGAGGTCGGCAAGCGAACGCGTGATCCACGCCGCGAACGGAACCGCCAATTCGGTGACGAACCATCCGCCATGCACCCCTCGCCGAGCCTCCAGATAGCCCTCCGTTGAGAGCCCGGACAACGCTTCGCGAACCACCTGGCGAGACACCCCGAGCTCGGCTGCCAACTCTCGTTCGGGAGTCAGTTGATCACTAGGACCGAGCTCTCCTCGGTGAATCCTTGCTCGAATGGAGTCGGCGAGCTCATCGGTGCGCATGCTCTAGTTTGGCCTCAGAATGCCGCGCTGGGCGAGGATCGAACTCCGCGAGCGTGTCGCTGTAGGCTATCGACCCAATGAGCAGCATTCCTCCCGCACGTCCTATCGGCACCGTCACTGATCCAGCTCACAGCTCGATCCGCCCTGCACTGCACTGGCAGAGCCACGGGGAGTGGCGTGATATTCGTTACGAGATCGGCACTCCAGAAGGTGCGGCAGGCTCCATAGCGAAGATCACGATCAATCGCCCCGAGGTTCGCAACGCGTTCAGGCCTCAAACGCTGCAGGAACTGACTCGAGCATTTGATATGGCTCGCGACGACCCTCGCGTTGGGGCGATCATCCTGACAGGTCACGGCGATTACGCCTTCTGCTCCGGTGGCGATCAACGAATCCGTGGCGACGATGGCTACATCGGCGACGATGAGCTTGCCCAGCAAGGGATCGGCCGACTCAACGTGCTCGATCTGCAGATTCAGATTCGTCGGACACCCAAGCCAGTGGTTGCGATGGTTGCAGGCTATGCAATCGGTGGTGGTCACGTGCTCCACGTGGTGTGTGACCTTTCGATTGCGGCAGATAACGCGATCTTTGGTCAGACTGGCCCGAAGGTGGGCAGCTTTGATGGCGGCTACGGATCAGGGCTCCTTGCTCGAAACATTGGCCAGAAGCGAGCACGCGAGATCTGGTTCCTGTGTCGGCAATATGACGCGGTTCGAGCCTACGAGATGGGTCTGGTCAACCAGGTGGTCGAGCTTGAGGCGCTGGAGGAGGAGACAGTGCAGTGGTGCGCAGAGATGCTCGACATGTCGCCGATGGCGCTGCGAATGTGTAAGGCCTCAGCCAACGCTGCCGATGACGGCCTCGCCGGAATCCAACAACTCGCTGGCGATGCAACGCTGCTGTTCTACCAAACTCTTGAAGCGCAACACGGGCGCGATGCCTACAAGAACAAGGAGAAGCCCGACTTCAGCCAATTCCCCCGACGTCCGTGACGTCGGCGGCCATGCCGAGTTCACCGAATTCCAAAAACGCACCGAACTCGCCCAATCGCTGGGTCCTCGGTGCGCGAGTACGGACGTTGCCCGCTGCGATTGTGCCAGTCCTGTTGGGCACAGCAGTTGCGTGGGGGCAACCAACTCAGCTCTCCATCGATGCTCCCTGGTCTGGTCTGTCAGGTGCCCGATCCCCGGTGCCATGGGAACGGAACCAGCCCGTTGACTGGCTCAACTTCTGTTGTGCGCTGGTTGTTGCGTTGGCACTTCAGGTGGCGACTAACTACGCCAATGATTACAGCGACGGAAAACGCGGGACAGATGACCCATCTCAGCGAGTTGGTCCTCCGAGGTTGGTCGGTAATGGTCTTGCGACTGC
>DORQ01000179.1:0-1249 GCA_003514205.1 Acidimicrobiaceae bacterium | reverse complement strand
TGCTCGTTCTGCGGGTTGGTTGGGAGCTGATTCCCATTGGTCTTGCTGCCGTGGCAGCTGGGTACTTCTACACGGGAGGCCCGAAGCCCTACGGCTATTTGGGTTTGGGCGAGATGTTTGTGTTTGTGTTCTTCGGGCTCGTCGCCACGATTGGGAGCGCCTATGTGCAGACCGGCGAGATCGGTTGGCTCGCAACCGTCTGCGGAGTGGCCGCTGGGTCATTGGCAACTGCGATTCTTGTGACCAACAACCTGCGTGACATTCCAGGCGACACCGTTGCTGGGAAGCGAACGCTGGCGGTGAAGCTTGGCGATCAGAAGACGCGTCTGCTGTATGTGGCATTGCTCGTGGTGCCGATTCTGCTGTTGCCGATCATCGCTGGACTAGGCGCTCGACCATTGGGAACACTTGCGTTTCTTGCGGTGATGGTGTCGACCAAGCCGATTCAACGAGTGCTCGAAGGAGCCAGCGGTTTGGCCCTCATTCCCGTGCTGCAGCAGACAGCCAAGACCCAGTTGGTCTATGGCTGTCTGCTGAGCTTCGGAATGGTTGTGTCGACCTACATCTAGACAGTTGCATCTAGATGTAACTGTCTAGATGTAACTGTCTAGATGGCCGTGCCCTTGAAGCTGACCTGCCAGTCCTCAACCGAGGTTGTGAACTCTTGTTGGCCAATGACGCCGGTGAGTGTGGTGCAGTTCTTCACAGTGATTGTGCCGGTCGCCGAGACGGAGTACGTGATCCCGTCGCCAGATGGCTGCTGGTTGGTGATAGCAGTTGTCACCGATCCGAAGGCGGACGGACTCTCGTAGATGTTTTCGGCTGGAGTGGTTCCATCGTTGGGGAACCCTTTGCCTACAGCTCCGACAGTGCAGCTGGAGTAGGTTCCGAGGAGGAGATTCACGTGGTGAAGCGTGATTCGAAAGGGCGCCTGGCCCGGACCAAAGCTCACCGTGGTGTTGAAATGGGTGTTCGGTGTCGTCGTCTTGATAGCTGCGGTGATCGCCTCGGCGGGTTGAGTCTCCTTGCCGATTGTGTACCGAGCGCCCTCAGCAAAAAGTGTGCTCCCTGTCCCGAACCCTGGGAACGGAAGCAACGTAGTTCTGACCTGCGTAGTGGGAGGGTTTTCCACGATAGAAAACGGCAGGATCCCGTGGGAGCCGCTGATGAAATCCTGATTCGCAGCGGGCGGCGCACACCCGGCCACTGTTGCGAGAAGCACAGCGCTGGTACCGAGAGTGCGGAGCCA
>DORQ01000044.1:6433-8993 GCA_003514205.1 Acidimicrobiaceae bacterium | reverse complement strand
TACGGCATCTGGGCCATTCACGTCGACAGCAGAGGCTGTCTCTACCTGGGCGGCAACTTCAGTTCCACCTCAACTGGCGAGTGGGTCCGATCCTTTGCCCGGTTCTGCAACCCGGTTGCCCAGCCCAATGCCCTCACCGCTACAGGAACCTCAACGGGCGCCCGAGTCACCTGGCAAGCCGCCACCAGCCAACTCCCGATCCTGCGATACAAGATGTACCGCAATGGTGTCTTCGCTGGCGACACCACCGGCCTGAGCTACGGCTTCCCCTCCCTTCCGTTGGGATCAACCCAGGAATTCACCGTGAGGGCACAAGATGTCACCGGTCGTCTGTCCGCTCCGCTTTCGGCAATAGCAATAGTTGGCGGAGATACAACGCCACCTGCTGCAGTAGCGCCCACTGCACAGCTTTCGCTGCCATCAGTGGTCCTCAACTGGGCTGCGAGCAGTGACAACGTTGCAGTCACCGGCTACCGGGTCCTGCGCAACGGACAGGAAATCGCAACTCTCCCGAGCACAACCCTGCAGTATGTCGACCTCGCAGTTTCAGGGGCACACACCTATACGGTGACCGCCGTGGATGCTGCTGGCAATGCTTCGTTGCCGGGCTCAGTCACGATCGATGTTGGGGATATCGAAGCCCCGGCTGTCCCGACAGGACTCACGCTGACTGTGGTCGGTTCAGACGTGGTGGCGACCTGGGCGCCTTCTCAAGATATGCCGCTCGTTGGCGGCACAGGCGTGGCGAGATACCAACTCACCCCAGCTGGCCGTCCCACAGTCAATGTGGCGCATCCAGGAACCAGCTTCACTGAGACCAATCCTGGGAGCGGCACGCAGACGTACAGCCTCGTGGCGGTGGACCAGGCGGGCAACCAGAGCACTGCCGTGCTGGCCAGCGTCGTCGTGCCGTAGAGACGTAGCCGAGCAGAAATGCCCGTGACCCATTTCAACAATCCCCCGTTACCCTCGAAATCATGAGATCAACTGCGCTTGCCCCGAAGCCTGACGCGCTCGTTCTTCGCTGGAGACGGATCGGGGTAGCGATGCTCCTGCCGTTGTTTGCTGCACACACTGCCTGCGGTCCAGACGCCGAGATTGCAGCAGAGCCCGATACCAGCACCACCTCGTTGCCAGCCCCGAGCGCTCCCGTGGTTACCGTCCCAGGCGAGCTTCCTGCCGAACAAGCGCTCCCGAGCGATCAGACCTCGGTGCCAACTCCCCTTCCGTCACCCCCGATTGACCCGTCCACCGCAGATCCAACCAACCCGCCGAAAGATGGCCAAACCGGGGCCGCGCCGTCTACCACAGCATTGCTCCCTGCAGGAGTGGGTCTGCCAGAGGTTCTCGCCATCAATAGCCAAGGCCAGAACGTCACGCTCGACGAAACAGCTCTGCTGGCCTGCTCGAAGGCACAGTACTCCTGGGTCGCAAGCGAACAGGGCAAGATCTCCGACGCGAAGGCCGAGGTGAGAATTGCAGCGATGAGAGCAGAGTCCAGCGCCGTGGCTGAGATCTCGGGCTTCGCTCCCCAACTACAACAAGCTTCGGAGTCGAAGGATCCCCAGCCTGTCGCCAAGGCCTTTGTAGAACTCTGCAGCGCTCGTGGATTTGAGTACTGAGATGTTGCAAGCACCCGCCCCATCAGAGGAGCTGACCACTGGAAACACCCGGCCGGAGGAGTTCTCCTCACCACGAGGTGAGTCTGAGTCGGGGTTCCGTCGCGACCTCTCGATCCTGAGGGAACACCAAAAATCCTCGCGTGGAGCACCGCTGTACTCGCTGTACATCAACCGACCGCTTGGTCGTGTGTTTGCTGCCCTCGCAAACACGCTTGGAATGAACCCCAACCAGGTGTCAATCCTCAGCGCCCTCTTCTCGCTCACTGGCATTGTTGGGATTGCCACCCTCGAACCATCACCAACCGCTTCGGTACTCATCGCCGTAGCGTTGGTTCTGGGGTACGCGATCGACTCTGCCGACGGCCAGCTTGCCCGACTCCAGTTCGGCGGCTCAGTCGCCGGGGAGTGGCTCGACCACAGCCTCGACGCCTTCAAGATCGCCGCCTTTCACGCCTCGTTGATCGTCTCGATTCTCCAATTCCAACAGGCTCACACCCTCCAAGCAGTTCTCCTCGTTGCAGCATTCGAAGTCGTTGCCGTCACCGGCTTCTTCACCTACCTCCTGACCGAGCTGCTACGGAGAAGCCAAGGTGAGCAGACACGTGCAACCCTGTCGCCGACGGGGTGGAAGCGGGTAGCGACGCTTCCCACCGATTGGGGCGTCCTGTGCCTCTGGACTGCGTGTCGCTTCTCGCCAGCGGTGTTCTTCGGTGGTTACGCAGTGATGTTCGCAGTTTCGGCCGCCTACCTCGCCGCAACTTCGCTCGTCAGGTTCCGCGAATTCTCTGCACTCGATCAACTGAGGAGAGCCAGCTCGTGATCACCGCATATGTCCCCGGCGTATTCGACATGCTCCACATCGGCCACATCCGCATCTTCGAGCGGGCGCGAGAGTACTGCGATGAATTGATCGCAGGGGTTGTGACCGACGAGGTTGC
>DORQ01000044.1:3134-6169 GCA_003514205.1 Acidimicrobiaceae bacterium | reverse complement strand
CGCATCATGTGGGAGATTCTGAAATTCGACATCATCGTGAAGGGTAACGACTGGGAAGGAACCCCCAAGGGCGAGTTCCTGGAACGCTCTATGGCTGAGGTCGGTGCCCGAGTCGTCTACTTGCCCTACACCGAGCATGTGAGCAGCAGTCTTCTTCGATCAAAGCGATTCGGTGCAGCCACCACAGCAGGTACTGCAAGCTCCTGAGCGGGTAGATTCCGGGAGTGCCAGAGTTGCCCGAAATCAAGGCTCACGCAGAGCGGCTGTTCGCTGACTATGGGGCCTGCACGCTCTCGGGATTCAAAGCGCTGAGCTTCACTGCGCTCAAAACCTTCACGCCCCGACCCGAAGTTGCCATTGGCGAACCTCTCCGGGCAGTCGCGACACGAGGGAAGTACCTCGTGCTGCAGTTCGAATCCGCTGCGTTTGTGGTTCACCTCATGCAAGGCGGGCGTCTTGTGGCGGAGCCAAAGCCAACCGCCAAACCACGGGGTGGGCTCGCGAGATGGAGCTTCCATGAGCGACCCAATCTCCTCCTTCGCGAAGCGGGTTCGGAGCATCGGGCCGGGGTATGGGTCGTCAGCGAGGTTGAGTCTGCGGATCTCTTCCAATCGCTGGGCCCCGATGCTGACGAACTCACCCAACCACAGCTCGACTCGATTCTCGCTGAGGCGAAGGGTGCACGGGTCCATGGAGTACTTCGAGATCAACGCCTGATTGCCGGCATCGGACGTCGCCTTGCCAATGAGATCTGTTGGACCAGTTGCATCTCGCCCTTCGCTCCTTGCAGCAAACTCGACCCACGGCAACGAACATCTCTGCTTGAGGCAATCCACTCCACCATCTCAGACTCTCTCAAGGATGAGCGCTCTCGAGATGAGATGGTCTCCTCGAAACACCGGCTGAGCAATGTGCACCATCGGTCGGGCCAGCCATGTCCACGTGGAGACGGCGACCAGATTCGCGAGATCTCATACACAACTCACACCGTGAACTACTGCGCCACCTGCCAAACAAAGGGCAAAATACTTGCAGATAACACGACCTCGAAGTTCCTCAAGTAGCTCGCCTGGAACGCGAAACGGCCGGGACGCCCAGCAGCTCACAAGGAGTGCGGGACAACCCGGCCGTCTTCACAACTTCGTCATAGGTCTTAGATCAGACCAAGCTCCCGCACAGCATCTCGCTCCTCGGCGAGTTCCGCGACTGAGGCGTCAATTCGAGCACGACTGAACTCATTGATCTCAAGTCCTTGAACAATCGAGTACTCCCCATCTGCGCACACGCAGGGGAACGAGCTGATCAGTCCCTCTGGCACACCGTAGGACCCATCGGACGGAACTGCCATCGATACCCAATCGCCGGCCGGAGTGCCGAGGTGCCAGCTCTTGATGTGATCGATCGCCGCGTTGGCGGCCGAGGCAGCAGAGGAGAGACCGCGAGCCTTGATGATCGCGGCACCACGCTGGGCAACCGTTGGCAAGTAGTCACTCTCATACCAAGTCTGATCGCCAACGAGTTCAGCAGCGTTTGCGCCCTTCACCTCAGCGTGGAACAGGTCGGCGAACTGTGTTGCGGAGTGATTGCCCCAAATGGTCATCTTCGTGATGTCGTTGACCGTTGTTGATGTCTTGGTGGCCAACTGTGCGATAGCACGGTTGTGATCCAGTCGAGTCATTGCCGTGAATCGCCCAGGGGCAAGATCAGGGGCGTTGTTCATCGCGATGAGTGAGTTGGTATTCGCCGGGTTTCCGACGACAAGAACCTTCACGTCTTTGCGCGCCGCAGCAGACAGCGCTTGGCCCTGTGGCTTAAAGATTCCACCGTTGGCCGACAAGAGATCAGACCGTTCCATTCCATCCTTGCGAGGCATAGCGCCCACAAGCAGCGCAACGTCGGCATCGCCAAAGGCGACTTCGGCGTTGTCGGTCTGCACCATTCCTGCAAGCAGTGGGAAGGCACAATCGTCAAGTTCCATGGCCACACCGCTGAGTGCACCGAGTGCGGGCGTGATCTCAAGCATCTGCAGAATCACCGGCTGATCGGGGCCCAGCATTGCTCCACTCGCGATGCGAAACAGGAGTGAGTAGCCGATCTGTCCGGCTGCGCCGGTCACCGCTACGCGCATTGGGGCCTTGGTCATCAGGGTCTCCTCTATAGGGGGTTTGAGTGTGACGGAACCAACTGTTTCGCCGAACTCAGATTACTGAGGTTGGCAAGGAACTGCGAGTGGAGCGAACGCTCCCCGCGCCGAGTGGAGAGCGCTCTCCCTGAGGCACGGGAATTCACGTCTGAGGATCAACGCCGGGTTCAGTCGTATTGTGGACCCAAGATTCATGGAGCTGGCGATACACCCCGCGTTCAGCAAGCAATTCCTCATGTGAGCCGACCTGGCAGATTCTGCCTTGGTCAAAGACAACGACGACATCAGCCGCCTCTGCCGTCGACAGGCGGTGGGCGATGCTGACTGTCGTTCGACCATGGGAGAGCAGCTCTAACGCCTGAGCGCAGCGGCGTTCGGTTTCCGGGTCAATTGAACTTGTTGCTTCATCCAGTATGAGTAGCCCTGCGTCACCCATCTGGGCACGAATCAAGCACACCAGCTGTCGCTCGCCGACTGAGAGCTTCTCGCCTCGCTCCCCTACCTCCGTCTCGAGCCCAAGCTCCAATGAGTCAACCCATTTTTCGAGACCGAGTGCTGCAATAGCCACGCGAACATCATCTTCAGTGGCATCAGGGGAACCCAGAGCGATGTTGTGGCCCACTGAACCAGCAAAGAGGAATCCGTCTTGAGGCACCATTCGAATCCGCGAAGCACGTGATGGCTCACTCACGCCACGAAGGTCGCAGTCGCCGATGCAGATGCTTCCCGAGACCGGATCAGCCAGCCTGGCGAGCAGCTTCGCGAAGGTGGTTTTGCCAGAGCCTGTCTCACCTACGATGGCGACGCTCGTCCCAGCCTCGATGTCAAGATCCACGTCTGCCAGAACGCCAACCCCGTCGCCGTAGTGGAATCCAACGCCCGTCGCCCGAAC
>DORQ01000044.1:1708-2877 GCA_003514205.1 Acidimicrobiaceae bacterium | reverse complement strand
CTCACCAATTTCGCCGATCGGTTGCAGGATGAGGCCCGTGAGAAATACCACCGCGATGAGCCCATCCGGTTGAAGACCCCACGCGTCTTGGTTCCACACACCAAGACCGACCACCGAACCAATAGCTAACGCTCCGAAAAGGTCCGAAATTGGAAACATCAAGGCGAAGTACCAGGCCGCTCGCATCTGTGCCCGGTATTGCCGCCGAATCGCTCGATGAAGCGTCCTTTTCGCACTGCCACCGAGACCGTAGGCACGAATGACTGCCGCACCCATGACGGCTTCGGAGATTTCCGAGAGTGTCCCGCCGACTGCATTTCGGACTTCGTCGTAGGCCTGAACCTGAAGCCGTTGCACCACTCGGAGCAGCGGGACCACTGGCGCAAAGATGACGACCACGACGAGGCAGAGTTGCCAGGAGTAGACCGCAATCGCAACAAGGGTTGCTGCAACCAACGTCAGGTTCACGATCCACGAGATGGCGCCCCATTGGGCAAACTGAGCCAGAGTCTCGATATCAGAAGTCACCCTCGATACAAGTACACCCCTGAATGACTCGTTCTGAGTGCCGATGCTGAGCCGGTGGACGTGGTCAAACACCCGACAGCGGAGTTCGTAGAGGGTGGTCTCTGCGGCGTTCACAAGCCTGAGGTAGGTCGCTCGGTTCAGTGCCCCAACCACTATCAGCGCCAGTACGGTGACCGCCGACAGCGCAGCGACCGTTCCGGGTCGATACCCCGATGGGCCCAGCACACCACGTTGCAGGGTCTGTTGAATCATGATCGGAATCAGAATTCGTCCCAGGGCAACCACGAGGGCCATGCCAAGGGTGAATCCAATCCCTTTTCGGAGCGCTGGGCTCGCTGCCAAGCCGCGGCGAAGCACTCCCGATGTGGTGCCGAGTGGCTCACCGTCAGTGTCGTGCTCAAGCATCGGTTGATTCACTCTCAAGCTCCTCAACTGGCCCCTCCGCCGCAGATGCGCCTTCCGCTGCATAGGCCGAGACAAGGGCCGCGTAGTCGGAGCGCTGGAGGAGCTCCTCGTGCTGGCCCTCCGCGAGGAGGGTCCCATCCGAGAGATACAGCACCCTGTCAGCGGAGCGGATCGTCGACAACCGGTGGGCAACAATGATCGTGGTGCACGAAGACGTGGCGAGTCCGGCAAGGATG
>DORQ01000044.1:1265-1510 GCA_003514205.1 Acidimicrobiaceae bacterium | reverse complement strand
ACCAACGCTCTCGCTAGTGCGAGTCGCTGTTTCTGCCCGCCCGAGAGTGTGATTCCGCGTTCACCAACCACCGTGGCCCAGCCCCGTTCCAGTTTGTGGACGAAGCGCTGCACCTGAGCTACCTCCACTGCGTGCTGAACCACGGGATCAGAGCCCGCAATCTTCGCTGCTTGCTCTGCGCCCAGTGGCTCGCCCTCGCCGTACGCCGCGAGGAGATTCTCGCCAATGGTGCTCGCGAAGAGGAA
>DORQ01000044.1:0-1061 GCA_003514205.1 Acidimicrobiaceae bacterium | reverse complement strand
CTGTCGGGCTCAATGAGACGCAGCAGCATCGCCGCAACCGTGGACTTCCCAGACCCGGTTGCACCTACGAGGGCAACTCGCTCTCCAGGCGCCACGGTAAAGGAGAGTCGCTTCAGAACTGGTGCGTCAAGGTAGGAGAAGCACAGGTCGTCCACGGCAACGCTCAATGGGCCCGAGGGCAGCTGAGTGGTGTCATGCAGCGCAATAGCGGGATCCACCGGCTCAGCCAGAACTGCATCAACGCGTTCGATCGAAACCACGGCGCGGGGTAGCTCTTCGAGGAAGAATCCAAACACCCGCATCGGGAAGGCGAGGATTCCAAACAGCGATGCGCCTGCGACGATATCGCCAGTGGTGAGCGCACCCGCGTTGAGTCGGGCCGAACCCACCAAAAGCAGGGCAACGATTCCGAGGTTTGGCAATGCGTCCAGAAGCGGCTCAAAGGAGGCTCGAAGTCGTCCAACCGAGAGTCGCTCCTGTCGCAAAGCGTTCGCGGCTGCAGCAAATCGTGCTGACTCGTATCCCTCAAGGCCAAGGGTCTTTACGACGAGCGCTCCGTCGAAGCTCTCATGGGCAACTGAGGAGACCACACCGATTTTCCGCTGCACCTCAGCGGATGGCACCTCGACCCGCTTGGTATACGCACGATTGATCAGCGTGAGCGTCGGGAAGAGCGCGAGCGCGATCAGCATGAAGGTCCAGTCGATGCCAAGCAGGCTTGCGATGGAGAAGACCACGAGCGCCACCAAGCCAATTGTGAAGGGCAACGGCTTGATCAACATGGTGGTGCCAGAGACATCGGCATCTGCGTGTGCCAACAGCTCCCCGGCTGGCATCCGAAGGTGGTAGGAAAGCGGCACATCCAGGTAGCGGTCAGTCACTTGTTCGCGGAGCGTCACCTGCATTCGAGCCTCAAGCATCGCGGCGAAGTAGCGCCTCACCACCACTGACAATCCGCGAGCGATTCCCACAACAACAATGAGGCCAACACCTCGCCAGACGAGGTCGGAGCCCGGTCGGGATCCCTCGGACCGGACAATGAGCTCGTCGGTCACTCTACC
>DORQ01000030.1 GCA_003514205.1 Acidimicrobiaceae bacterium | reverse complement strand
TCGCGCCATTCCCGTAAAGGCATAGGGCTGTGCGGCTGGCGAGGCCAGCGACCACACACATGGTCCGGCCGCTTCTACGCGTCGTGCCGACGATTCGATGTCAACGAACATGAGACCCGCGAAGCTGCGTTGGAAACCAAGCTCCACGTTGCCAGCATCACGAACCGAGATTGCGCATCGACCTGAGTTGGCGGTCGTCATATAGCGACCGACCGGGAGTTGGTCGGAGCCTGGACCAACGGGGAACGAGCCCGCCCCAAAGGAGGACAAGGGCGGGGCAGGTGCGGGCGGTGGGGGTGGAGTTGGAGTTGCCGCTGCAGCTTGTTGGGCAGCGAACGCCGCGATCAACCCGCGAGCCTGGTCAATCGGCATGATTCGCTTCCAACGCTTGTTCTCCTTGCACTGCAGAACGTAGGTCGAATCACGCCCGAATGCCCCGACAGGACTGCATTTGGCGCCCGACTTGCGCACTGGAAAAGTGCCTGGGTCTTCACAAGCGGACAAACCAACCGCTCCGAGCACCACCACAAGGCCAATGCACGCCCGTTTCATATTCATACAGCAACAACTTCCAGTCAGATTCGAACCACGTGATCCGAGATATGAATCCTGACGTGCGAAGAAAATAATTGCAACCAATTGATATGGTCCCTCCCGAAACTGGGGAGTTGTCCGTAGAATTCTCCCTACACCGTTGAAAGGACCCGCCATGATCTTTCCACTACTTCAATCCAACGATGCTGCTGGCGCAGCGGGGGCAGGGATAGGACTCCTCTTCTTCCTCGTCTACTTCGCTGTGCTTGCAGTCTTCGTAGTTTCCTTCTGGAGAATCTCCGTCAAGATGGGTGATCCGGGTTGGATGGGAATCGTCCCGATCCTCAATATCTATCGAATCTTCCAGCGATCTCGCCCCGATCAAGCAGTGTTGTTCACGATTCTCTCGATTGTGCCGTGTGTCAGCTTTGTGATGATCTTCTTCCTTGCTTCCGATCTTGGAAAGCTCTTCGGGAAGACCTTCATCCATGGGCTCATTCACCCGTTGATCGGCTTCGGATCTGCCCACTACCAGGGGCCACCTCCTCCGCAATTGGGCGCCTAGCGCTCACAATCTCAGACGCAGGTAGCAAATTCTCTTCGCCACGATTCGCGCGAATAGGGGGTTCATCAGCCAGACTGGTGGACCCCCTGCAATTTGGAGTTGTTATGAGCGCGTCCGCAACAATCGACCGCGTCACGAATCCCCTCATCCGCAACGTCGCGATTATCGCTCACGTTGACCATGGCAAGACCACCCTCGTCGACGCGATGCTGCGCCAATCGGGCGCGTTTCGTGAAGGAGCCGAGGTCGTCGACCGGATCATGGACTCCATGGACCTTGAGCGTGAGAAGGGCATCACCATCTCGGCGAAGAACACCGCGGTGAAGTGGACAAGCCCCGAGGGCGAGACCATCAAGATCAATATCGTCGACACTCCTGGTCACGCCGACTTCGGCGGCGAGGTAGAACGGGCGCTCGCGATGGTCGATGGCGTCGTGTTGTTGGTGGACGCATCTGAGGGTCCGTTGCCGCAAACTCGGTTCGTGCTCCGAAAGGCGCTCGCACTCGACCTTCCAGTGATCTTGGTGATCAACAAGATCGATCGAGCGGACGCTCGCATCGCCGAGGTCGTGGATGAGGTCTATGAACTCTTCCTCGATCTTGATGCACACGATCATCAGATCGAGTTTCCGATCATCTACTGCTCGGCTCGGGCTGGCACCTCCACACTCGACCTCGACGTCGAAGGCACCGATCTCCAGCCACTGTTCCGGCTGCTGTGCGAGAAAGTTCCAGCACCCACTGCCAATGTTCAGCTTCCGCTCCAAGCGCTCGTCACCAGCCTTGATGCCGACCCCTATGTCGGTCGTTTGGCCCTGTGTCGAGTGGTGAATGGCACAATCAACCGAAACCAGCAGGTTGCGTGGTGCAAGGCAGACGGCACCGTGGAACGAGCCAAGGTCGGCGTGATCTTTATGACTGACAGTCACGAGCGCCGCGAGGTCGAATCGGCTGGCGCGGGTGAAATTGTCGCCGTGGCCGGCCTCTCCGAGATCACCATCGGCGAGACGCTCGCCGACCCTGAGAACCCTGTTGCACTTCCGGTGCTCACGGTGGATGAGCCCTCACTCTCGATGACCATTGGGATCAACACTGCCCCGCTCAACGGCCAGGACGGCTCGAAACTCACGGCTCGTCAGGTGAAGACGCGCCTCGATCAGGAACTCGTTGGCAACGTCTCCATTCGAGTGCTCCCCACCGACCGACCCGACGCCTGGGAAGTCCAGGCCCGTGGCGAGCTGCAGCTCGCAATCCTCATCGAGATGATGCGGCGGGATGGATTTGAACTCACCATCGGCAAGCCACAGGTGGTCATCAAGGAAATTGATGGGGTGAAGCACGAGCCGGTAGAGCGCCTGTCCATCGATGTTCCCGAGGAGCACCTTGGTGCAGTCACCTCGCTCGTGGCGCCTCGCAAAGGTCGACTTGAAAACATGGTGAACCACGGCACCGGCTGGGTACGCATGGACTACGCCGTTCCGGCGCGGGGACTCATTGGATTCCGAACAGAGTTCATGACTGAAACTCGTGGCACTGGCATCATGCACCATGTGTTTGAGAAGTACGAGCCCTGGGCCGGCGAGATGAAGTCACGAGAGCGTGGCAGCATCGTGTCCGACCGCAAGGGCCCAACCACTGCCTACGCAATCACGTCGATCCAAGAACGCGCAACGCTCTTCGTGCCACCAGGCACTGAGGTGTATGAAGGAATGATCGTCGGCGAGAATTCCCGTGGCGAGGATATGGACGTCAACATCTGCCGTGAGAAGAAGCTCACCAACATGCGCACCTCCTCCTCAGATCACACCGTTCCGTTGGTTCCACCCCGAGTTCTCTCCCTTGAGCAGGCGCTCGAGTTCATCGAACAAGACGAATGCGTTGAGGTGACTCCCAACTTCGTACGTCTTCGCAAGGTGGAGCTGAACGCTACCGATCGTGCCCGGATCACCAAGGCACTCAAGAACGCACGTGGATAGTTCCGCACAGGGCTAGTGTCGTTGCCGGGCAGCGGCTACTCCCGCTGCCACCGACCCGTTCGAAAGGCCGATCGGCGCGATTCCATGCCGAATCCTCAGCACTCATCTGACAAAGAACTCCGATCGGACACTGTTCGAACCAGAGCGACACTCATCGCTTCGGCGGAACGACTCTTCGCCGAGCGCGGCATAGAAGCGGTCTCACTGAGCGAGATCAACAAGGCCTCGCATCAACGAAACAAATCGGCAGTCCACTATCACTTCCAATCTCGCGATGGACTCCTCGCGGCGATACTCGAACAGCATCGAACGCGAATTGAAGCCAAGCGCCTCGTCATCATCGAGTCCTCCGGCGATCTTGGGGAGATGGGGATTCGCGAGGCAACCTCAGCGCTGGTCTGGCCAACCGCAGAGGAACTTCATGAGGGCAAATCTGGCGAGTATTACATTCGGATTATGGCCCAGGTGTACTCCAACCCCTCCTTGTCGATTCACTCATGGATGGCCGCCAACCCGCAACTACCCACGCTCAGACTGGGCGAGGTCATGGCGCGACACATCGGCGACATCCCATTTCGATTGTTGGCGTTGAGAATGCGCCAACTCTCGAACTTCATGTTCGGCTGCCTTGTCGACATCGTGAATCAACGTCGGACGACCCCAGGTCGCCTGGAGGCGCAAGTGGAGGATCTCATCAGCATGATGGCAGCAATGCTGAGGGCACCAATTCATCCTCACACGCTGCTGTACATGCAAGATACCGACACCGAGCAATCTCTGGAGCCTTCCGAATGAGAGTGGTCATTGCGCACTGCCAGGTCGACTACGCAGGACGACTCACGGCCCACCTACCAATGGCGCTCCGGCTCGTGATGGTGAAGGCAGATGGCTGTATCGCGATTCACGCAGACGGGGGTGCCTATAAGCCACTCAATTGGATGAATGCACCCAACCGGGTCTCCGAGCGCGAGAACGAGTGGGTGGTCACCAACCCCAAGGGCGAGACCCTGACCATCACATTTGAGGAGATACTGAGCGATAGTGCGTGGGAGTTCGGCGTGGATCCTGGTCTCCAAAAGGACGGAGTCGAGGCCCACCTTCAGGTGCTGCTCGCCGAAAACACCGATGCAATTGCCCAAGGTCTCACCCTGGTCCGCCGCGAGTTTCCAACAGACATCGGTCCGGTGGACCTCATGTGTCGAGATGCTGATGGTGGTGCCGTGGCCATCGAAGTCAAGCGACGCGGAGACATCGACGGTGTTGAGCAATTGACTCGATACCTCGAACGACTGGACCGAGATCCGACGCTTCGACCCCTGCGAGGGATCTTCGTCGCGCAGTCAATCAAGCCCCAGGCGAAGGTCCTCGCTGCCTCCCGAGACATCATGTGTGTCGAGGTCGATTACGACGAACTCCGAGGGATTGAATCACCGGTGCTCAGGCTCTTTTGATCAGCGGGCTTCCCTGGTCTCAGGGCTCGACTGACCTCGACCGGTTGTGGTCAATCCAGTCAATAAGCTGCTCACCGATCGCGTCGAGTGATTTGTACCGATAGGTATCCTCCGGCAAATTCAGCACTGCTTGTCGCAGCCGATCAAGTACCGCAGGCCGATCAAGCAGGGTGTGCAGTGGACGCTGGTGAACTCTGATCGAAAACGCGATAGCCCCAGAGTCAGCCAGCTTGCGCAAGGTTTGACGTTCGACCCGGAGCCATACCCGTTCTCCGACGTCGGCCACTGAAATCGGCGCGGTTGTCCGAGGCTCGGCCGCCAGCGGGCGGCTGGGCTGAAAGAGCGCGGGATCATCAAAGAGGTTCCAGTTCAGCCTCCACATCGGTCGATCCGGACTGAGACGACGGAGAAAGCTGTCCACCGGCGCGCCGAGTTGGGCCTCGTAGTGCGCCACTGGGGCGTGGATCATTGCATTGGAACTCCCCATCTTCTCCGCCAACACCCAGCGACTCGGAAAGCACACACAGGCTGCGCCCAGGTAGTACTCCTCCCCGCTAGGAATCAGGATGCACCAGTCCTCCTGAGTCGACAGTCCAGCAAGGACCACTGGGTGAATGCCCTCGTCCGGCGCAGGACAAGGCGCGACGGCCCGAACGAGTCGCCACAGCTCCTCAGACGCAGCCAACACCTCGGGCCGATCCACAATCCCAACCACCTCCGTTGGCCGCTCCTCGATCAGTGCCCGTCGCGCCTTGAGCTGTTCGGCGTACAAGTCATCGACCTCAAGCCAACGGTCGAGTTCAAGTGGACGAAGGCCCATTCGAAGCTGGAAGGGGCGGTCAGTGAACGGGAGGTAGTCCCCCTGCTCCACGCTGGGACCGGCACCAGGTCCCACCAGTTCAGCAGGGGTATCACTCAGCAACCCAGATGGCGGCTCACTAGGCGGCTCACTACTCAGCTCAGGCATAGGTGAAGTGTCCGTGGTTGAGCACCACGCGACCATCTTCTCCCAGCGTTTGAAACTCTGCCTTCCCCTCGCTCACCCAGATTCTGGTGGACAGCGCCTCCCCCGGGAACACTGGCGACGTAAACCGTCCGGCGATTCCGTGGAATCTGGCTGGATCGCCAGCGCACAGTGTGTGGAGCAGCGCTCGCCCAGCGAATCCAAACGTGCATAAACCGTGGAGGATCGGACGATCGAAGCCAGCGAATCCAGCAAAGGTCGGATCGCTGTGCAGCGGGTTTCTGTCTCCCGCGAGGCGATAGATCAACGCTTGGTTCGCAGCCGTTTGTGCGTGGATCTCGAAATCCGGTGCAGTGGTGGGCATCTCGGCTTCATTGCTTGGGCCACGATCCCCGCCGAACCCGCCCTCTCCCCGGATGTACGCCGACATCATGGTCGTGAATCTCGGCTCACCACTGGTGGCATCGCTCGATACTGCGGTGATTTCGATGAGCGCGCCTTTTCCCTTGTCGTAGATGCCGGTGATTTCGGCAACTGTTGACACCGAACCCGAGACTGGCAACTCGCTGTGCAACTCCACTCGCTGCTCACCATGTACCAGCATCACCGGGTTGAAGCTCCCAATCGAGCCAAACACCGTGGTCGCATCGGCCAATGTGACCGCCATGGTGGGGAGCGCACGTTGGTCGACGCCAATGGAGTTCTCCGTCACGAAGGCCAATTCCTCCGGTCCTGCGCCTACACCGAGCGAGTAGATCAACGAGTCTTTGGTCGTCCACGAAGTGACAGTTGGTGTGCCGCGGACACCCACAGCGTCGGGGTTAATGGCCACTATGGCCTCCTTTGATTGCAGTTTCGAGAAGAAATGCATGAAATAGTCGGCAATGCACCGAACACGCTCATTCTTGAGGCATTCTAGTGAGCGTGTCTCGCTGGCGAGTTCTTGTCCTCTCTGTACTCTCCGCGCCTCTGGTGGTCTTCGGCCTCCTTTCCCTTGCGTATTGGGCCGGCGGCAGGGCGGATTCCTCAGAAGTTGTGAGCAATGTGAGGCTTGCAGGTCTTGATGTCGGCGGAATGAAACGTACTGAGGCTCAGAAGGCCGTGGAACGGCTTGCCGAAGCACTTCCAACCACCCCAATCACGATCGTCACTCCTGAGTTCAAACTCACGACAACCGCCAAGGAGTTGGGCGTCAACGTCGACACTTCAGCCACCCTCAACGCAGCGTTCAAGGTCGGCCACTCAGACCGAGGCCCATTGGCACCTGTTCGCTGGTTCAAGTCCCTGTTCGCAGCACGACCGATGCCCATCGAACTGGAAATCGATCGCCAGAAGGCTGATGCGCAAATCGCGCTGCTGGAGGGACCTCGTCGTTCGCTTCCTGTGGAACCGGCGCTCAGCACAACCGTGGAGGCCGTTGGCCTCACCCCTGGTGTTACTGGCAAGGCGCTCGATGTGTCCGCAGTGCTCAGTCAAGTTCCACTTAATGTCTCAAAGCCCGGAACGCCCATCACCATCACGACGGAGCAACGGCTTCTGAAGCCGACCATGGATGATGAGACGATTGCGGCGCTCGCCGAGCAGGCACGCAACAACACCGAGAAGCCCATCACCATCACCGCTGGGTCCAACACTGTCGAGCTTGATGCGCGCACCCTTCGGCCCGCATTGCGAGTCGCCATCGACAAGGGGAAGGCCTCCCTTGAACTTGACGCCACAAGCGTCTCAGCGGCGCTCGACACTGTCATTCCGCCGTCATTCAACCCAACGGGGGTGAAGTTCACCATCCTCAATGGTGTTCCGACTCCAATCGCAGGAGTCGCTGCGGAAGTTTGTTGCGCTGAAGATAGCCCCGATCGTCTCGCCGCCGCAGTACTCGACGGCAAGCAAACGGTGGAGCTGAAGACCTCCACGATGAGCCCCGAAGATGGCGTTGCGTGGGCGAATACTCTCGGAGTCAAGGAAGTCATCGGTGAATTCACGACGAATCATCCTTGTTGCGCACCTCGGGTGACCAATATCCACCGAATCTCTGATCTCACTCAAGGGGTGCTCATTGCTCCGGGCGAGACGTTCTCGGCCAACGACTTCGTGGGGAAGCGAACCGCCGAGCGCGGGTTCGTGAGCGCTCCTGTCATCGAGGATGGAGAATTCAAAGAGGATTTCGGTGGCGGCGTCAGCCAATGGGCGACTACCACGTTCAACGCTGCGTTTTTCGGCGGTCTCGACATCCCCGTCCACAAAGCACACTCGATCTACATCAGCCGGTACCCATACGGCCGAGAAGCAACGCTTGCCTTCCCGAGTGTGGACCTCAAGCTTCGAAACAACACCCCCTATGGTGTCGTCATCTGGCCCACATATACCGACCGTTCGATCACCGTGCAACTCTGGTCCACCAAGTTCGCGACTGGAGAGCAAACCGCGATGAAGACCTCCAAGCCCAAATGCGGATCCGTTAAAGTCACTCGAACTCGGACATTCCTCGCTGACGGTCACACCGAAAACGACACATTCGCCGCCACCTACGACTGCGACCCCCCAAAGCACTAATCCACACTGACGGCGCAATCACCTACGATGTCGTAGTCGAACGCGCGGAGGTTACCCGATGGAAATCCACTACGAAGACCGGATGAGCGATTCCGATGCGCTGATGTGGACTATCGAGAAAGATCCGGCGCTTCGCTCGACCATCACCACAACGATTGTGTTGGATTCAACGGTGCCTCGCGAGCTTCTCACCCAGAAGTTCGAGCGACTCTCACGAGTCATTCCGCGTCTTCGTCAACGAGTTCGATCCAATCCGCTCTCAATCGCTCCGCCACGCTGGGAATACGACCCAAACTTCGACCTTCACTTTCACCTCTGGTGGGTCAAAGCACCGGGCAAAGCACAGATGCGGGATTTGCTCTCCATCGCCGAGCCCATCGCCATGTCCGGATTCGACCGTGCGCGGCCGCTCTGGCGTGCGGTAGTTGTTGAGGGTCTTCCAGGCAAGAAGTCGGCAATCATTATGAAGATCCATCACGCTGTCACTGACGGCGTTGGAGGAATGAAGCTACAACTTGAGCTTTTCGACATGTCGCCCGATGCGCCCGAACGCGAGATGCCGGCGAAGCCCACCATCCACGTACTGAGCCAGCCTGAGAGATTTGCCGACGCTTTCGAACATCAACGAAAGCTTCAGCTCGACATGGTGAAGCGGACGGCGACAGGCGTGCTTGGCACGTTCACCTCGGCCTTGTCTGATCCTGTGGGCACACTGTCCTCCGGCGGCGAGTTGGCCGCAAGCGTGACTCGAACACTCCGACCTTCCTCCCATCCCATGAGTCCCTTGATGACGGGACGAAGCTTGTCGACGCGTTTTGACGTCCTCACGCTCAAGCTTGACGAGACAAAGCGGGCAGCAAAGGCAGGCGGCGGAAAGCTGAATGACGCGTTCGTGGGCGGCGTTGCGAGAGGCCTGTACCTCTATCACCTCGCGCATGGGATCGACTGCGACATGCTTCGAATGGCGATTCCCATCAGCGTCCGTACGCCCGAGATGGAGAATGTCGCTGGAAATGCCTTTGTCCCTGCTCGAATCGAGCTTCCGGTGGATGCAGAGGACCCGAGAGAAACGATGCGTCAAGTCCGAGAGCTCGTGCAACACGCTCGTGTGGAGCCGGCGAATGATCTCATCGAACCGCTTGCGAGCATCATCAATCGATTCCCCACCTCAACCGTCACAGCGCTGTTTGGGTCGATGGTGAAGACCGTTGACTTCACGACCTCCAACGTCCCTGGTGCGCCCTTCCCGATCTATTTGGCTGGGGCTCGCGTGTTGAGCCAGTTCCCGTTCGGGCCGTTAGCGGGTGCGGCACTCAACATCACCCTTCTGAGCTATCAGAACGATCTGAACATCGGCATCACCTCTGATCCTGCAGCTGTGCCCGATCCCGATGTCCTCATCGCCAGCCTCGAAAAGGGCTTCGATGAGATCCTCAGCGTGGCCTGAGGGGCGAGCTGATTATTGAATGAGTACCAATGAGCAGGACTGAGTGCGACGTCGTTGTCATCGGCGCGGGGCCTGGAGGTTGTGCAGCATCAATCGAACTCGCTCGAGCTGGTCACAGTGTGACCCTCATCGACAAGGCAGCCTTCCCTCGGGACAAGATTTGTGGTGACGGCCTGACTACCAGCGCACTTCGATCCCTGGAGTATCTCGGTCTCTCCCTTGGCTCGCTGCCCACTGCACGACCAATCCACAACGTTGTCGTCAGATCGCCGCGGGGATTCGAAGCAACTTTCCCGCTTCCCGAAGGGCCCGGCCTGTTCGGAGTCGTGGCAACTCGCCTCGAACTCGATGCCGCGTTGGTACAGGTTGCGCGTGACACCGGCGTTGTGGTGCGTGAGCAATGCGGAATTGCAGAACTCCACGAATCGCCCTCACATCTGACAGTCGGCGGATCAGACGGTTGGTCCTGCAGCACTCAGCACGTGGTAGCGGCCGACGGCATGTGGTCCCCCACTCGCAAGCTCGTGGGTGCCAACATCGCTGGATACCGTGGCGACTGGCACGCATTCCGGCAGTATGTGACAGACGTGTCCGAACGTGCCCAACGTGAACTCTTTATCTCCTTTGATGCCGCAATTCTTCCTGGGTACTTCTGGTCGTTTCCGCTCGCCGATGGTCGCGCCAACATCGGGTTCGGCATTCAACGAGGTCACAAACACTCAATCCAGGAAATGAAGCTGTTGTGGCCTCAGTTGCTCTCGCTTCCGTACATCAGTGAGTTCCTCGGGCCGAACTACACGCCCGCCGCCCCACACCGCGCCTGGCCGATTCCCTGCCAGGTCGATTCGATGACCGCCCACGCAGCAGGCGTGCTCTTCGTCGGCGATGCTGTAGCCCCCTGTGACGTCATGACGGGCGAGGGTATCGGCCAAGCCCTCGAGACCGGCCTGATTGCTGCCCGAACGATCAGCGAGCAGTTCGGGAATCGCACTGCGGCCGGACCTCTGTATCAACAGCGTGTCCGTTCCGAGTTCACACCCGATCACCAGATGGCATCACTGCTCGTCCGTGCTCTGCAACACCGCAAGGGCGCTCGAGCCGCGCTACGAGTCGCCGCTACCAATGACTGGACTCGAAGGAACTTCGCCCGATGGCTGTTTGAGGACTACCCGCGTGGCATCGCCCTCGAACCGCAGTTGTGGAAACGCGGGGCGCTTTCAGGTCCAGGAGCGTTTCACTCACATGGCGGAGACCCCCGCTGATGAATGAGACCGCCGGAGAATCCCAGGCCGACGACGCAGGGCGCCTCGAACGCCTTGAGTCCCAGATCATTGGATCGGCTCTGGGCGGCGACCCCGAGACGACTGAGCTCGCGCTGCATCTCATGCACACCAAGCAGTTCGACCAAGGCGAGGAACTCCTGACACAAGGCGAGGTCGGAGAGGAGTTCCTCGTGGTCACTGAGGGCACCGTGATCGTCGAAGACGAGTCCCACAGCGAAATCGCCCGACTCGGTCCTGGGTCGGTGCTCGGCGAGATTGCGCTCCTTCATGGCAGTCCCATTTCGGCCACCGTTCGCGCGCTTTCACCTGTCCACGTGTTGTTCTGCGGAGCGGACGAATTCGAGCAGATCCTCGAGACCGGAGAACTTCTTGATGAGCTTGAGGCCGTCGCAGAAACTCGGCTCGGCTCCAACTGGTCACGATCAGTACCGTCGATTCCCTACACCCTCCGCACAGGGGCTCTTGTTGACCTCCGCCCATTGATGCAGGCCGATGAGGAGCGACTGATTCGTTTCGACTCGCAACTTTCCGAGCACAGCCGACGGCTGCGATTTCTCACCGGTACCAAACTCACGGCTGGCCTGGTTCGCTACCTGATTGAAATCGATCAACGACGCCATATTGCATGGGTGGCGACCGATGAGTCGGGTGAGCTAGTTGCCATTGCTCGCGCCATTCGACTCCGGGAGGAACCTGAGGCAGCGGAGTTCGCCATTGCCGTGCGTGACGATTGGCAGGGCCATGGCCTCGGAATGCTGCTGTTCGGTGTGTTGGGCTCGGCTGCGAGCGCTCTTGGCGTGCGCTCCTTTATCGCTCACGCCCTCTGGGAGAATACCGCCATGCTGGCGATGCTGGCACACCTCGACGCTGAGGTGGCCCATGAAGACCCTGGGGTCTTCATCTCGCACTCACGACTTCCCCACGCTCCTAGCGAACTTGAGCCGCTCGTGCAGCAGATCATGGCCTCGCGAGAACTCCAGTAGCCCGGTCAGGAACTGTTCTGGGCAACGCTACGGAAACAGGGCAACG
>DORQ01000085.1 GCA_003514205.1 Acidimicrobiaceae bacterium | reverse complement strand
AGCGAACCCGGTGTCATCGAGCACGATCACCACCACGTTCGGGGCGTCGGGCCGATATGGCATCGCGGCGCGCTCTGACCTCGAGTCTGAGGCCGTGAGGCCTATTGGCTCCCCTACCGCTGTCGACTCCGATTCTGAGCACATAGAGCCTCCCCCTGGCAACTAGGTATCCTTCAATACTTTCATGAGGATACGATCCCGAGCGGGTCTGGCCAATCAGGCGCGGGCGATGGTGACCGAAGGCGGCCTAGGCAACAGCACACAATCAGAGGCTGTGCTTGCCTGCCAGGCTCAACTGACCTTCCAACGCCAAGATCCGCAAACGCGTGACCTGCATCGAAGTAGTTCAATCCACTGAGCGGAATGCCCGGGCGAACGGGGTAAGGATTTCATTCTCGAAAGCATCCCAGTTAGTCAAGAGCTTGTTGCAATAGACGATGGGCGCATTACCTGACAGCGAGGAGCCTACGAATGACTCAAGCGCGCGGAGAAGTTTCTCCGACTCAACAGGGTGAGAGCTGCGACGAATCGACACAAGCATCTCTAGGCCGTCCCAATGAGGGTAGAAGGTACATAAGTCCTGCCCGTCCTCTGCCAGGTACTTAAGCCCTTCGTGCGTTCGACGAGTATGTATGGCATTGCGGAGCCCCCACGCTTTCAGACGCTCGCCCAACTCTTTAGACTCCGGAGAGGCATCGGCCAAACGGGCCTCGAATCCGAGGCCTCGAGTTGCACTCCTCTTGACTGCTGCAGCAGTAGTTGTTGCACCGATCAGCCTTGGGACAAGAACGCGATGATCGACGGTGCCGTACTGCATGACCTCTACAGCCAGAACTTCTGTCTCAGTAGTCTGCTCGTTCAACCACTCAACTATTCGTCGCAGCTCATGTGGCACACGGTCGATTAGGAAAATGAGCCGAATTCGGCCGTGCCTCAAATTCTCGACCGCTCTGTCCCAGAAGCCATCCACCTGCTCAGCCCCTACGAAATCCAGCAACACCCTGGTGGGGTCCATGCCAAGCAGTTGCTGAGTCCTCTCGAAACGGGTGCACAGTTCAGACACGGGCCAATACTCAGCTCCGTTCGCCGCGTAGTCGAGCATCTGAGCTACGACCTCGCGGCGCGCCCGGGTATCGCTGGCACGCTTGACCTCAACCAGTGTCGGGATCGCATCCTGATCGACAAACAAGTGGTCGAGGCTCCACCGCCCCCCGCCACCGTCCCGATCCGGTACACCGAATTCACGCCCAACAAGAAGGAACACTCGCGGGTTGTCACGGTTCATCTGTGCGCCGCATAGAAGGGCTGGGTGACGCTCGACCAGACTCTGGAGGTCATCCTCCAGAGCGAAACCCGAAGCCGGCATTTCCTTTAGACCAGACGCGTCTTCAATGAATATGACGTCAGCCGACATAGGCACCTCCACCCCACCGGGCCTAGCGGTCCCGAAGCGTTGAGCATAGTGGCGCCGGCAAGTCGGGCCCCGTGGCGTTCAGTTGCGGTGGTGATTCCATGGGAGGATCTACCTGACCGTGGCCGAAACTGGCCGGAGGAGGAAAAGGCAGCTACTGCTCTCATAGCCCTCCACCTGTGCAACGATTCGGAGATTGGCACCTTGGCCCAAAGAGTCCAGGGTTTCCGCTCCAGTGAGGCGAAGGTCCGTGACGAGGTTCACGTCGCGAAACTGAAATGATGGCCCTACTGACCCGGATGACTCACCGAAATCTCCCGGAGACAGCAAGATGTCGAATCGCGTCTTGGTGTCGCCGTGGCGGCTCAATGCCGTGATGTTCCCATCGAACTCGATGGTCTTGCCTCGGTACTTGGACGCGAATTGCTGGACGCTCTCGCTGCAATTGTCGGGATCTACCAATATCGACGCGAGTTCAGCGTTGCGTGAGGCGGTCAGGACCTGCTCAGCCTCTGGAGCGGCGGCTACCACTGGCTCAGTTGGTATCGGCGCAGGCTCAGTCGGCGTAGGAGAAACCTCAGTTGGCGTTGGGACGCTCTCAGTTTCTGGCACGGCCGACCCTTTGCCCTCATCTTCGCAGGATCGGTCGACCGTGAGTCGGGGTGAGGCACCAAACGCTTGCCCTGCCGCCGGGAGTTGGTCGCAGACAGTCCAGTTCGACTCGTCGATGACACCGAACATGCCACCCCCGATCACTTCTACCTCCTCCTCGAAGCCGGCCCGCTTGATGTCGCTCAGTGCAACGTCGAGCCGTTGACCTTCGACCTCGGGCATTTTCGGCTTTGCGGACGCGCCCTCGTTCGAGCACCCGCTTCCGACTACCCCAATCGCCAGCACGAGGCCAGCCGCCAACCGAAACGTCCTCATCCCACACCCCCGAGCGAACTACAAGCTTGGCCGAGCATAACAACAGGCCGAGCAACCGTTCTGGGCCTTGGAATGTTCAGCGAGGACACTGGGCTACTAATGATCGCAAACCAGCGTTCGACTCGATCACAGTGACCGTCCGGTCGGTGGAATGGATCTCGTAGTGAACCTAGTCACGGGCTCGCGGCGGCATGTCCGCGTTAAGTTGGTCGACCCATTTGCGAAGCCGAACGAGATCGAGATCGGGGATCACGTGGGACCGGCCTTGTCGAGGGGACCGGTGCGCAGCACTGCTTCGACGAGACGCTGGATCGAGTTGTGGGCCAGGGCGACTTCGGATGGGGCGACCACAGAATCAGAGTGGATTCGGTTGCCGATCTCTCGGACTGTGTGGAAACAGGAAAGGATCCCTGCGCGCCAAACGGTCTCGCGCCGTCCGGCGGGCAACCTGTCAGGCGCCTCCGCATCCCAACGCGCCTCGAGACCCTCCAGCTTCTTGTTGAAGTTGGCACGGCCGCCAGCACCTAGATTCTCGGCAACGAGCTCAGCGGCGGATCGAAGAAGAACGACCGAGGCCCGTGGGCTCAGAAATCTCACTGCCCACGCCTCAGTCACGAGCGCCGGAATCTGAACGTGAATCTCCGAGGTGATCCGGCCTTCCAACGCGTTGAGCCAAGCCAATTCGTTCGACTCCGCCAGCTGCATCGCTCGCTTGAGCGCATCAGGCACATCAAGACCCGCGATCGCGTCGGCGCTTGGAGCGAATCCCTCGACCGTGCAGCCGACAGCCTTCTGGCTGTAGTAGACGACGTCGGTCCAGTCAGATGGGAATCGCTTCGGGGGGCCTTGCGGGCTGGGTCCCACTTCCGGTCCGAACCGGAGCCCGAGCCACGCATTCGTGAGCATGCTCTCGGCCGCCGCGTTGG
>DORQ01000330.1 GCA_003514205.1 Acidimicrobiaceae bacterium | reverse complement strand
GCGCAGGGGCATGCCCGCCTCTTCCTCCGACTGGAAGTCATCAAGCAGGCGCTCGGTTTGGCATTCATACTCATCGGTGCACTCAATGGAGTCATGGGGGTCGCTTGGGCCATGGTCGCGGCCGGACTCGTCTCAGTCTTGGTCAACACCTTCTTCACGCAGCGACACCTGGGGTACGGACTCGTCGCGCAAAGCGTCGACCTCTTCCCTACACTGGCGGTGTCGTCCGTGATGGGTCTCGCCGTGGCCTTCGTTGCTCGCAGTTGGGCACCCCCACCGATGATCGAGCTGCTGACACTGTCAGGCATGGGGGCCTTGAGCTTCATCATCCTTGCCAGTGCGGTGAGGTTGGAAGCGCTCCACGATGTGGTGACGTTGCTGCGTCGCCGTCCTCAGCCCTAGCTGCCGCCGGTCGTCATGCGAGCGGCTTGTGCGCCACATACATGTTGCGGCCCGCCAGGTCTCCAGGATCTGGCACAACCTCAAGACCCGCGGCGCGCAGCGCCGAGGTGTACTCGGCATCTGTGAACAGCCCCATCTCGTGAGTCTCCACCCAGTGCTCGACGCCCTCGGGTCCGCCCACCAAGTAGTGGATCGGGAGGACAGACAGACGTCCATGGCGCTCCTGCCGATACATCCACGTCAGCTGCGTTGTGTCATCCGCTGCGTGTCTCACGGCCAGATGCCCGTCCCAGAACTGCTCAGGAGTGAACCAGGGCTCGATCAACAACGTACCACCTCGCTCGAGGTGGGCAGCCATCCGCGAGACCGCACGCTCCAACCGCTCATGCGTCCTGACGTAGGAGATCGCAGATGCAAGGCAGATCACGGCGTCGAAGCGGCGAGGGACCTCAAGCTCGACCATGTCCTGCACGAGCAGGGGCACCTCAGGGACCCGCTGTGCCGCCACGGCGAGGATGTCAGGGCTGAGATCGACTCCCATCCGGTCGTACATCGCCAAGGCCTCCAACTGCTGGCCCGTTCCGCAGGCGACATCAAGAACACTACGGGCTGCGGGGGCGTGCTGGTCGAGATAGTGGACCAGAGCGTTGTTCAGGGCGGGGATGTCGCGGAACTCATAGATGAGGTCGTAGAACGCGGCTGAACGAGTGTAGGAGTTGACCATCATCGCACTTTCATCCGATAGGACGGAAAGAACGTCCGCCCGACTTCTGGGACCGTCTCACTTTCGGCGGAAAGCCTCGCGTACCGCTCACGGTCATGCACCAATTGCAGGGTAGTCATTGGTACGCCCCTTGCACCGAATCGGCGCTTGAACTCCCCGACGCCGTCGTCGGCTCGAATGCCGCCTCCGAGGTTCAGGGTCTGCACCCCGGTGGCACGAAGGGCCTTGATCGCCTCCCATAGCAGGGGTGCGGCGTGGCGCTCGCCGCCGGGTCGGGGGATTCCGAAGAGGTAGTCGGCCGATCCTTCCGTCATCCCGACGATGCAGCAGGCGCTCAACCCGTTCTTCTGTGTGACTGCCACTGCCATGACCGTGGGTGAGGCCAGGAGGAGCTCCCACGTCTCATCTCTGAATGAATACGTGGAAACGGCAGACCGACGAGCGAAGTGAGCCGCAGCCTCTTGGCGTACGAAGTCAAGAACCCTCGACTTCTCCCACGTGATGGTGCTCGGCGCCTGGTCCCATCGGGCCAGGGCAGCCCGGCGGCTGCGTGACATGGCTCTTTTGATCGACTCAAGGTCCGGGCGGAGATCCAGGATGAACAGATCCTGGGCATGCTTGGTGACCGCCTGAGGAAACCCGAGGTCGTTGTCCAGCAACGGGTTCATCGCGATGTAGGAGGTGACCCATCCGCGACCCTCAGCGAACCTCCCCCATTCCGCAGCGAACCAGGGAAGCGAACGCCGGCTCGCGAAGCCTCCGAAGCCGTACGGTGTGTAGACGTCCGGTGCCGAATCCTCACGGATCGCCAACGGACATGCGGCCTCGACCTCGCCGAGTCCGTTGCGACAGACATAGAGAACATGAGGGTCGGGCGAGCTTGCCTGAAATGCAAGTACGTGGTCGTGGGTGTGTGCAGGGGCGTGTGGGATGTGTTCGAGAGCTTCCTGCCAGCGTCCCTTGTCGCCGAGAGGAACAAGCTCGTGAGTCACCAGTGCCATCGACCACCTGTCATCGCCTCGGCTGGATCCGTTGCCCTTCGATACGATACCTGCACGGCCGCAAGGTGGTCGCATGGTCTCGGCTTTGGGCAATCACCGGGAGGCCGTGAGCAGACAATGGCACCGCGCGCGGGTGCATGGCACGCGATGGGAGAGGCGCCAAGAGATGGCCGCAAGCGAAACGTCAAGCCTTCGCCCCCTGGTCAGCGTGGTGGTGTCCACCTACAACCACGGCCAATACCTTGCGCAGGCCATCGAGAGCATCGTGGGCCAGCGAACAGCCTTCGACTTTGAGGTGCTGATCGGCGACGACTGCTCAAGAGACAACACTCAAGAGATCGCCGAGGAATACCAACGCCGCTATCCGGAGCGCATTCGGGTGTTCACCACCGACCGGAACCTCGGCCCCCACGACAATGATGTCCGACTGACGCAGGCCAGTCGCGGGAAGTACTTGGCCTACTGTGAGGGAGACGACTACTGGAATACTCCCGACAAGCTCGCGAAACAGGTGGGTTTCCTCGAGGCGAACCCTGAATACGGGGCCGTCCACAGTGAGTACTCCCGAATCGCTCAATTCCGTGGCGAGTGGCGGTGCATCCCGCGAGCGTGGGAACAGCAGGGGAGGGCGATCCCAGAGGGTGCCGTCTTCCATGACATGCTGAGGACCTGCCTCATGCAGACCTGTACCGTTGTGGTGCGCAAGGATCTCATGCTCGGCTTCTATAGCTCAGGGTTACCTGTGGAGCAGTTCTGGCCACCCGACTGGGCCTGCTTTGTCTACCTGAGCCACGAGACCCTCGTTGGCTACATTGACGAACCACTGGCGACCTATCGCAAGGTGCCTGGGTCCATGATGAATCAGAGTGCGGACGTGGTGTTGGCTAGGCATCACGACAACACTGAGATGCTCATGGTGCTGTGCGACTACTTCGAGGTCGACGAAGCCACCCGGATGGATGTCCGCTGGCGCATGACATTGGAGCTTTTCCGGCATGCGCTGCGAGCAGGGGACTTCAAGAGCGCACGGTCGGCGTACGAGTGGCTGGATGCCCACGCCCATACCCGCCCAGCTGGCTCGCTGCCCTGGCCGAGGCGACTCGTCTACCGGTGGGCAGCGAGGCATCCCGCGCTGGCCACCCTGTTCCAAGCCGCGGACGTCTTTAACCAGAGGGTCGGCGTAGCCGCGCTGACGAGGCGCAGGGCCTTCAGTACTAAACCCCCGATCTTCGAGAGTTAGGACTTGAATGCCTGCTCATCGGCTTGCCATCATGCAGCCCTATGTCTTTCCGTATCTAGGGTATTTCCATCTGATCGAGGCAACCGACCTCATCGTCTTCTTCGACGATGTTGCCTTTCGCAAACGCAGCTGGATCAACCGCAACCGCATCCTCTTGGACGGTCGTGAGCACCTCTTCACCATTCCGGTTTCTGGGGCTAGCCAGAACAAGCGCATCCACGAGGTCGAGCTCGTCGCTGACCAACAGTGGCTCCGGAAATTCCAGCTTACGCTGCGCCACGCATACGGTCATGCCCCGCACTTCGGCGCGGTGAGCGAGATGGTCACTTCAGTCCTCAGTGGTCCACACCAGAGCATCGCCGATCTTGCCATCGCCTCCATCGCCGGCGTCTATGACTTCCTCGGCCTCCCGTGGCAACACACCCGCTCGTCGGTCTGCTCACCGGGCACCCGCAGCCTCACGGGCTCTGCCAGACTGATCAGGATCGCGCAGGACCTGGGCGCTGATGAGTACGTCAACGCACCCGGTGGACGCGACCTGTACCATGCCGAGGACTTCCGTAAGGGCGGACTTGAGCTCAGCTTCGTGGAGAGCCTGAACTTCGAGTACGACCAACTGAGCGGGGAGCCGCTCGTCCCGGGGCTGTCGATCCTGGACGTGCTGATGTTCAACGACCCGCCCTCCTCACGCCGGGCCCTCAGACAGTTCCGCCTGCTCCCTGGCGAGTAGGGCTGCTCTGCGCTCAGGCCCGAAATGCCCTCTGAGGGCCCAGGTAGCATCGCTCCATGGCCCGGCACGCGTTTCTCATCGCCGCCCACGACACCCCCTACGTCTTGGAGCGGCTGATGCGGCTGCTGGACGACGAGAGAAATGATCTCTACCTGCACATCGACGCTAAGGCGCGAGGCTTGGACGCGGGAGCTTTCGCTCGCCTGTGCCGGCGTTCGAGAGTCATAGTCATGCCCAGGCGCAAGGTCTACTGGGGCGAGTACTCTCAGGTCGAGAGCGCTCTTCGGATGATGAGGTCAGCGCTGGAGCGGGGCGACTATGCGTACCTTCACCACCTATCCGGCTCGGACCTGCCGCTGAAGTCGAACGACGAGATTCATCGGTTCTTCGGCGAGAATGCAGGCCGCGAGTTTGTGTCGTTCTATGAGTACTCTTCGAGCAAGCACGAGCGCGTAAAGTACTGGTACCCGTACTACCGATTCCTGCGTTCTCCGAATCGCCTCGTGCGTGCTGTCGACCGCGTCGGGCGCAATGGTGCCATCGCCGCGCAGCGATTAGTGCGATCCGATCGCACTCGGCGTTTTGGAGTCGACGTGAAGACGGGGAGTGACTGGTACTCCATCAGCGCGGGCCTCGCATCGCATCTGATTGACAGCGAGCCCGCGATCCGCCGGTGGTTTAAGGTTTCGTTCTCCCCGAGCGAGTTATACGTGCAGACCGCTGTCTGGAACTCTGACTTTCGGACGAGGGTGTACGACTATGACGACCCATGCCGGGGCAACGCGCGGCTCATCGACTTCGAGCGAGGCGAGGGGAGCAGCCCGCTCACCTGGCGGCAGGAGCATCTGCCGGAACTGCTCAAGTCCGAAGCCATCTTCGCGCGCA
>DORQ01000043.1:10818-17384 GCA_003514205.1 Acidimicrobiaceae bacterium | reverse complement strand
GGTTGGCCACCGGCGCTTCCGTTGGTCGGTGTCTTCTCGGCCAGCTAGATGGTTCAGTACTACTGCGGCCCAAATCAACACCATGGATACCAGGAAGTGAATCGCCACCACCGAGTACTTCAGATCGCTCTTGGTCACGAACGCCCCAATGATGATCTGGGCAACGACTCCGGCAACGAGGACCCAGGACCAACGAGTGAGATCGGCCCGCCGTGGTTGGCGGCGCATCGATCCGAGCACCGCAGCAGCAACTGCGAGTGAGACCACGCCGGTGATTAAGCGGTTAACGAACTCAACCATCGGGTGAAACTCGAGCGCGGCCACAAACTTGCCTTCTTCGCACAGCGGCCAATCGGTACACCCGAGTCCCGAACCGGTCAGACGAACGCCAGCCCCGGTGACCACAATGGCGGACAGCGCAAGAATGCAGAGCTGGGTGATCCGCCGATACTGCGTCTGAGAGGGGTTGAGGAGGTCACTCGCGGGCATTGCCCCACGCTAGGAGGTTCCGGTGAGGGAGGCCAAGGCAGGCTCGCGTCAGCGTCAGCGCACTGCCCAGCCGGGTGCCGACATCTGTTTGGACAATGCCAGACCTGGTGGTTCCAGCAAGATCTGGAGGCACCTGCATTGGATCGCGACCCCAACTCGGCCCTACCCTCAGGAGGTGTCTTCGGTGATTGCCCCCCCGCTGCCCTCCAACGATGCGAAGCCGGTAACGCTCGGCTCCAAGGTCGGTGCGTATGTGGCGTTGACTAAACCTCGCATCATTGAACTGCTTCTCATCTCCACCGTTCCCACGATGGTCGTCGCACAACGTGGCCTTCCCTCCCTCTGGTTGATGGTCGCCACGGTGCTTGGCGGCATGTTCAGTGCTGGTGGAGCGAACGCAATCAATATGTACGTCGATCGTGACATTGATGCGTTGATGGATCGCACTAAGAATCGTCCCCTGGTCACCGGGGTTATCGAGCCGAGATCGGCGCTGATCTTCGCGATCTCCCTGGAGGTTATTGCTTTCTTCTTCCTTTGGCGGTTCGTGAACCTTCTGTCCGCAGTGCTTGCAGTCTCTGCATGCCTCTTCTACGTGTTCGTCTACACGCTCTGGCTCAAGCGGACCTCTCGATCAAACATCGTGATCGGCGGAGCGGCTGGGGCGGTGCCAGTGTTGATCGGCTGGACCTCCGTCACCAACGACTTGTCCTGGGCCCCGATTCTCCTCTTTGCGGTGATGTTCATGTGGACACCGCCACACTTCTGGGCGTTGGCGATCAAATACAAGGACGACTACTCCCGCGCGGATGTCCCAATGCTGCCGTCGGTTGCCAGCCCGGAGTCGGTCGCCCGGCAGATCCTGCTCTATACCGTTGCGGTGGTCGGGCTGTCGCTCTGGTTCGGCCCAGTTGCTCGACTCGGATGGATCTACATGGTCTCAGCCTCCCTGTGCGGCGCTGGATTCATCTACTTTGCACTGAAGGTCTGGCAGACAATGACCGCCAAATCGGCGATGAGGCTCTTCACCTTCTCGATCACCTATGTCACGTTGCTGTTTGGAGCGATGGCAGTCGATCAGCTCGTCGGGTGGTGAGGCGAAAATGAATTCCCTCCCGTTTTCGACCCTGCCGCATCCCCGCAGTAATGTCGGAAGTAGCAGTACCGTCTGTCAGAGTCCCTCTGCCAGGATGACACAGAATCTTCTTCGAATGATCGCGAGCCTTGAGGCAAATACATGGCAATGACCGAGACACGACCTGAGACGTTGCCAGTGAGCGCTGACGCTGAAGCGCCCACCGGATTGTCCACCCCCTCAGCCCTTGAACGGCTGTTAGGCACTGGCGACCACAAGGTCGTCGGTCGAATCTTCATGTGTGTCTCGCTGCTTGCCATGGCAGTGGATCTTGCGCTTGGTGCGCTGGTGAGTCTGCAGGCAAGTCAGACAGACGCGCTGTTGGACGCCAATCTCATCACTCGCCTCACCATGGCCCATCCCGTGGGATTGGTGCTGTGCGGAGCGATTCCATTCTTCTTGGGCCTGGCGATCTACCTCGTACCGCTTCAGGTTGGTTCGCCGACTATCGCATTCCCTCGTGCGGCGGCGATGTCGCTGTGGAGTTGGGTACTTGGCACAGTCTTGAGCGCTGTCGCAGTCGCCGCCAACGGCTCCTACGGCGGCGAAAGCCTCAAGATGAGCCGGCTTGGCCATGTGAGCGTGGGCCTGTTGCTTGCTTCGCTGATCGTCGGCTCGATCTGCGTGGCCACCACGGTGCTCAGCCATCGGGCCGCCGGCATGAGCCTCGATAGGGTTCCGTTCTTTAGTTTCTCAATGCTGGTGTCCAGCGTGATCTGGGTGCTCTCCCTCCCGGTGTTGCTCGCAGTGGTTGTGCTCTACCAGATTCAGCGTCCGTCGGCAGCAACCCTTGCATCGGTTGCGTTCCCCGCGATGGAGTGGTTCTTCCACCAGCCGACGGTGTTCATGTTCGCGTTGCCGGTGCTCGGAATCTTTCTCGATATTGCCTCCTCTGCCTCCTCAGAGCGTGTGAGCGGGTATGGGATAGCCCAAGCAGCAATCGGTGCAGCGGGCTTGCTCTCATTTGGTGCCTGGGCGCAAAGCGCATTGGCTCGCGACACAGCGATCTTCGGAATTGGAGCTATTGCATTCGCTCTCCCGGTAGTGGTGGTGTTGGGCGCTGGACTCGACACGCTTCGCAGGGGTAGCGGCAAGCCGACACCGGCCCTGGTGGCCGCAGGCTCCTCGATTGTTCTCCTCCTTGTGGCAGCGGTGACTGGGGCTGTTGGAGCAGTGCTCACCTTGGGTGATGGCAACCTCTCTGAGTTCGCGACTGGTGGTTTCGCAGCAGCCGCGCTTGGGGAAGCAACCAATCTCGGCGCTGGGATCGCAGTCGGACAGTTCTATCTGGTCGTAGCAGCTGGCCTCGTGGGTGGGCTGGCAGCGATTGCACACTGGAGTTCACGGATCTGGTCGAACCCCGTCGCGGGAACTACGGCCGGACCAATTGCACTCGTTGGCATGCTCGGTGGGCTGCTGTTCGGCCTCCCTCATGTAGTGCTTGGGTTCGCACTTCCTAATCCCGATGTAGCCCGCACGATTGCCTTGGTGGCAGCGATTGGTGGATTCCTTGCGGGTACTGCTGCATTCGCCGGCCATGGGGCAGCCACCCTGAGTTCTTTGGAGCCGGGTTCCCCCGAGGATGTCGAGACGGAAGGCACAGCCGAACTGCAGGGCGGAACACTCGAGTGGCTGACTGCCTCACCAGCACCGCAGGGAAACTTCAGCGAACCTTTGGCCGTTGTTTCCTCTCCGTATCCCCTGTTCGACGGACCTGAGGAGGGTGATTCGAAATGACACTCATACCAGCAACTGTCCCCTTGCCAGCTCTGCCCCGGCGCCGTCAGCTCCTTTTGGGCACGGCGCTCGCAGCGGGCGCTAGCGCCATGTTCCAGCTTGCGCTGGTTGGTATGTATCTGAACGAACGCGCGGCCCACAAGAACGTGTGGCTGACCGAGAACACGATTCCACTCACCCAGCCGAACATGATGCTCGGCACCCTCGTGCTGGCCTGCGTGTTTGTGCAATGGGCAGTGTGGGCGATCGCCCGCAACGAACGCGGACAGAGCTTTCTGGCACTTGGGGTGACGCTGCTTCTGGGATTCGGATTTCTGAACCAAGCAACATTCCTGTGGACCGAAGTGAAGATGCCCCTGACGAGCGTCGAAGGTCCGCTGTTCTACGCAACGACTGGGGCGAACTTTTTCGCAATTGCTGCCAGCCTTGTGTACCTCGCGCTGATGTCTATTCGAGCGATCGGCGGCCAGTTCTCCTCACGTCGCCCAGATGGTATCTCGGCTCCAGCCTTGTTCTTTTACGTCAACGTTGCGGTGTACGCGGTCATTTGGCTCGCTGTGCACATCATGAAATAGGGGTCGCAGCATGTTTACTCGTGGTTCCAAGCTCTTCTTCGGTCTCGGTGTCTCGGCGTATCTCGCCGCAGTCGTCTATGGCGTGATCACCAATGGTCTTGCCACAGGAGGCGTCCTCGACCAGCTGTCTGGTGCGGGTGCAGTCAACGCCGTGTTGGGTCCGCTCTCGTTCGGCTACAAGGGCGGAGTTGGCGACCATGTTGGTTACACCATGCTCATGGCTTTTGCCGCAACCTGTGTCGGCCTCGGTATCGCTGCGGTCGCATTTAGAGATGGTGATCCAGAAGCATTGGCCGAACTCGCGAACAGCGCGTCGATTCCGCCAGTTTCTGAGCCTAATGATCTGAGCGCCTGGCCAGTGGTTGCTGCGTTCTCGGCAGCACTCATGACAGTAGGTCTGGCAACCGGGCCGGCGTTGTTTGTAGTGGGCGCAGGCCTCTTGGCAGTCGCTGCATTTGAGTGGACCGTCAAGACGTGGTCGGAACAGGCCACAGGCGATCCAGAGGTCAACGCAGTCATCCGGGCCCGATTCATGCATCCGGTCGAGGTGCCAGTCGGTGCGTTGGCGCTCATCGGAATTCTCATCTTCTGCGCCTCACGCATCTTCCTGACGGTTTCAAAGCTCGGCGCAGTGTGGGCGGGAATCGCACTACTTGTGCTGTTCTTCGGTGGGGGTGTGCTTCTTGCAAGCGTGCTCGGCAAGTTTCCTGAGCGGCGCCGAGCGATTATCGCCGGGACCCTTGCAGTCGGAGCCGTACTCATGCTTGGTCTCGGAATTGCGAGCGCCATCAACGGTGAGCGCAAGATCGAGCCACACGAAACTGAGCACTCTGGCGCCCAATCATCAGCACCCTCGAACGCTACGGGAGCGTACTCGTGAGAAAACCAATCCTCTCTTCCCCATTGCGGTCCGTATACGTCAGCGGACTCCTCGGGTGTTCCTTTCTTCTCACCGCATGCGGTGCGTTGCGAGATGACGAAGGGCGACCGCTCACAACCCTGAATCCGAAAGGGAAGCAGGCCCAACGGATCGATGATCTCGCCACGCCCGTGTTCATTGTGGCAGCAGTTGTCTTCGTGCTCGTCGAGGGCGGTGTGCTCTACATGGCGTGGAGGTTCCGACGCCGCAAAGACGACGTGGATGGCGAGCTTGAGCCAATCCAGAATCATGGCAATCCAAAGCTTGAATGGGCATGGACGATTGCGCCAGCGATCCTGCTCCTAGGCCTTGGGCTGATGAATGTGCGCACGATCTGGCAACTTGAAGAGGTTCCGAAGGACCACATGACTGTTGAGGTCTATGGCCAACAGTGGTGGTGGGAGTTCCGTTACGACACCGACAATGACGGCAAAGCCGACATCATCACTGCCAATCAGATGGTGGTTCCCGTTGGCAAGCACGTCGAACTAACGATTCGATCGAACGACGTCATTCACTCCTTCTGGATTCCGGCCTTGAATGGCAAGAAGGATGCGGTGCCGGGTCATTCCAATAAGTGGAGCTTGCAGGCTGACGAGGAAGGCCTGTTCCAAGGAACCTGCACTGAGTACTGCGGCCTCTCCCACGCCTACATGAGAATGGAAGTGAAGGCCGTCTCTCCAGCAAAGTATGAGGAATGGGTCGATGCCCAGACGACCAAGGCATCGGTGCCTCCGGCCTCGGACACGCTAGCGACACAAGGCTATGAAGAGTTCAAAACGAACTGTGCCAACTGCCACCAAGTCAACGGCGAGTCATTCAAGTTCGCTGAGAAAACCGACGGGAAGCCGAACCTCGACTATGGCGGTGCGGACCACCCATTGATCTCAGGCAACGCACCGAACCTGACGCACCTCATGAGTCGCAACAAGTTCGCAGGAAACCTGTTCGACCTCTATACGACCGATCCAAACACTGGTGAAACTGTCCCCGATGATTCGGTGCTTGGATCCTGGTTGCGCGATCCTGGGGCCATGAAGCCGGCCGCTGCGGATCAAAATCGAGGAATGCCGAACCTCAACCTTTCTCAAGAACAAATCGACGCACTCGTCGCCTATCTCCACACGCTGAAGTAGCAGGTACATACCATGGCACTTGTAGAAGCACGAAACACCCTCGAACTCGAAGCGGGAGACAAGCCGGCATCGGCAGCACTTGGTGCCTTCGCTCGACCAACCACCTCCCAAGGTGGTTGGAAGGGATGGCTGACCTCGGTCGACCACAAGAAGATCGGCATCATGTATGGCATCGGGTCGATGTTCTTCTTTATCGTGGGCGGAAGCGAAGCATTGCTCATCCGCGCTCAGCTTGCCCGGCCTGGTCAGAAGCTCCTTTCGGCGGCGCTGTATAACCAGGTATTCACCATGCACGGCGTCACCATGGTGTTCCTCGTTGTCATGCCAATGGCAGCGGCTTTCGCCAACTACCTTCTGCCATTGCAGATCGGCGCTCGAGATGTTGCGTTCCCGCGGCTCAACGCCTTTAGTTTCTGGTGTTGGCTGTTCGGCTCCCTGTTCTTCAACACGTCGTGGTTCTTGGGGGGCGGCGCAGATGGTGGCTGGTTCAACTACGCACCGAACTCAGGCGTGCTGTACTCCCCAAGCCATGGCATCGACTTCTATGCCATCGGACTTCTCATAGCGGGTATTGC
>DORQ01000043.1:384-10619 GCA_003514205.1 Acidimicrobiaceae bacterium | reverse complement strand
TGGTTCAAGCTCCCAGTGTTCACGTGGATGAACCTCGTTGTGCAGTTCCTGCTGTGCTTCGCGCTGCCAGTGATCACTGTGGCGCTGTTCTTGTTGATGTTTGACCGCCTCTTCGGATCCAATTTCTTTAACGCCGCCAACGGCGGTGATCCGATGTTGTGGCAGCACCTGTTCTGGATCTTTGGGCACCCAGAGGTGTACATCATGATTCTTCCCGCCTTCGGCATCGTCAGCGAGATCATTCCTGTCTTCAGTCGCAAGCCCATCTTCGGGTACCCCTTCATGGTGTTCTCGGGAATCGCGATTGGATTCATGGGCTGGGGCGTATGGGCTCACCACATGTTTGCCTCAGGAATGGGGCCAATGTCAGTCACGGCCTTCTCCATGGCGACGATGTTCATCGCAGTCCCAACTGGAGTGAAGATCCTCAACTGGTTGGCGACTCTCTACGGAGGACGAATTCGCTACACCTGCGCGATGCTGTTCTCCCTCGGTCTTGTGTCGATGTTTACCATTGGCGGTCTGTCGGGCGTTACCCATGCCTTTGCACCGGCCGATACTCAGCAGACTGACACCTACTACATCATCGCTCACTTCCACTACGTGCTCTTCGGCGGTGCGTTGCTCGGACTGTTTGGCGGCTTCTATTTCTGGTGGCCAAAGATCTTCGGACACTTTCTTGATGAGAAGATCGGCAAGTGGCACTTCTGGGTCACCCTGATCGGCTTCAACCTGACATTCGGTCCCATGCACATTCTTGGAATGCAGGGAATGAGCCGCCGCTACTTCACCTACTCTGCAAACCAGGGTTTCAACTTCTGGAACATGGTGGCGAGCGTTGGCGCATTCATCATTGCGATCGGCCTGCTCATCTTCTTCTACAACGTGGTGGTTTCGTACCGCTCGTTCAAGAAGAACCCCGTCGAAATCTCCGGTGACCCATGGGATGCGCGGAGTCTTGAGTGGATGATCCCGTGCCCGACTCCTGAGTACAACTTTGCTGAGATCCCTGTAGTGACGGAGCTCGATGAGTTCTGGCATCGCAAGTATGGTCACGGCGAGGATGGCCGACTTGTTCGTATTGCCGAGGCAGAGGACATCATCGAGAAGCCTGGAGCTACAGGCATTCACCTGCCCTCTCCCTCTTATTGGCCAATCGTGCTTTCTGCAGGGCTTCCATTCGTCGGCTACGGGTTGATTTTCGACTATTGGTGGGCGGCGCTCGGTGGATTGATCACGATTCTCGGCTTCGTGGGCTGGGCTCTTGAGCCATCTACTGATCCTGAGGCGCCTCACGATCATCATTCCGATGATGGCCATGCGGCCCTTGGCTCCCCGGAGACGCCGTCCGAATTGGCGAGCGTCGCCTCGTCTCCCGCGCTTACAGCGGGCGATGGATCAGCTGCTGATGTGGCCGATGTTGGCGAGACAGCACCAGAAACTGCTGGAGAGACATCATGACCGATACATTGACGCCAGTAGCCCACGGCGACACGGGCCACAGCGAGGAGCACCACGAGGCGCACCCAACTGTTACCGGGATCTCAAATGAGAAGCTCGGCATGTGGGTATTCCTTGGCTCTGAGTGCCTGATGTTTGGTGGATTGATCTCCACCTACATGCTCTACAAGAACCGCCCGGGTTCACTGACCTCGGTGCGCGGTCGAGAGATTGCATCCAGCCCAATCCGACCTTCCGAATTGTTCGATATCCCGTTCACCTCAGTGAGCTCGTTCATTCTCTTGGCCTCCTCGCTGACGATGGTGTTTGCAGTGAGCGCAGCCAACCGGCGGGACCCGAAGATGATGCGCTTGTGGCTCGCCACGACTGCGGTTCTCGGCTCTCTGTTCGTTGGTGGCCAGGTCTACGAGTTCACAACCTTCGTCCGTGAGGGTCTGGGCTACACCACCAACGTCGCCAGCTCGGCCTTCTATACGCTGACCGGGTTCCACGGCGTTCACGTGTCAATCGGTATCCTGATGCTTGTCTCGCTGATCGGCTTGTCACTCAAGGGGAAGCTGCCAGTTGCCCGGGCAGAGGTTGTGGAAATAATCGGTTTGTACTGGCACTTCGTGGACGTGGTGTGGATTCTCATCTTCACTATCGTGTACCTGATCCCCTGATCGAGGACTGATGGCTTCAATTACTCACTCAGCAGTAGCGGATTCCCATGACGAACATGATGGGCATCCCACAGATCTGACCTACTGGAAGGTGGGGCTGTTCCTTGCAGTGCTCACTGCGCTTGAGGTAACGACCTACTGGTGGCCAGAGAGCATGCGCAAGGTGACAGCTGTGCTCTTGATCATCATGATGATGATCAAGTTTGCAGTAGTTGCGCTGTACTTCATGCACCTCAAGTTTGATGCAAAGATCCTTCGCAATGTGTTTGCGGCAGGCTTTGTGCTCGCAGTCGGTGTGTACATTGCCACGCTCGGCTCCATGGTTTTCTTCGATAACTCCGGCAACGTGGAAGAGGTGTATAACGATCCGCCTCGATCGAAGCCGCAACCGCCGCCCTCGCCCGAGCCGCCGCCAATCATTAAGCCGGTCGTCAAGCACGGATAGCGCCGGATTCGACGTGGAGTACTTCTAAGGATGGGACCAATCTTCGGAGCGGTCCCATTCTTGGTTCTCAGCCACTATTCCCAGCGAAAGGTCACTGCCGCTGCAACCGGCGCGAGCAGGGCCCACGTCCCAAGGACTAGCCAGGAGGTCAGGCTGATATCGGCGGGGCGAAAGGCGCCCTGCATGATCTCCGTGAGCGGTGCTGTGGGCAGAACTCGAGCGAATGCGGCAAGTGGGGCTGGCATCACCGACAATCGAATGATCACGCCGCCGATAAGCATCAACACCAGATACAGCGCGTTACAGACAGCGAGGTTCAACATCCCGGGCAGGGTCCCTGCGAGTAGTAGTCCGATTCCCCCAAACGCCAACGTAGCGAGCAGCGCGGCGAGGATGGCCGTGCCCCAGCCCCAGGCTGGGTTCCAACCCAGTGCCAATGCAGCGGGAATGATCAGCAGCCACTGGAGAAACTCGATTGCCACTACCGTCAGAAGTTTCGCGAGAATCCAGCGAGGTCTTCCAAGTGGCGTTGTGCCGAGTCTTTTGAGAACGCCATAGTAGCGCTCAAATCCGGTTCCAATCCCCAAACTCACGAGAGCGCTCGACATCACAGCGAGTGCGAGCACTGAAGGCGCTACGGAGTCGATTGCGTGCCGCGTCTCTGTCTCAAACACCGGAACTGTTGAGAAGAACACCAGAATTCCGAGAGGAATGAACACACTGACCAGGAGTTGCTCAGGGTTGCGCAACGTCATTCGTAACTCGGCTCGGGTCTGAGCGAGGAGGGCATGGTGCCAGCGTTTCGGCCTCGGTTGGACCGGGGCTGTTGATGGGCCTCGGTCGTGGTTGTGTTCTTGGAGTGAATTGCTCATCCTCGGCCTCGGCCTCGGCCTTGACTCCGCCGACCGGCGGCTCGCTTGTTTGCCCGCTCGCTCGCCCCTCGAGTGGCCGTGCCGCGCGAGCTGTGAGATGCGGTTGATTCTTCGGGGCTCTCAGCGTGGCTTGTCAGTAACGCGAACACTGACTCCAACCGTTGACGGCCTGCCTGTATCTCGCCGACCAGAATCTCGTGTTGAGCCAGCCAACTCGTGAGTCGGGCAACCAACCCTGGGCTCGGAGGGGATCCGACGAGATAGTGGCCTGGACTCGCTTCGACAACCTCTACGCCGAGAGCCTCAGACAACGCTGCCAGTGGAAGGCCTTCTTGTGCGCGGAATCTGAAGGAATCTGAACTCGCGCTCGACAACAACTCGTCGGGTGAGCCATCGGCGACGATGATGCCCTCATCGAGAATGATGATTCGGTCAGCGAGCTGATCGAGATCTGCAAGGTCGTGAGTGGTGAATAGCACCGTGACCCCCTCGGCGCGGAGCCGACCAATCAACCCTCGGATGAGTTCCTTTCCCGTGAGGTCAACTCCGGCGCTTGGTTCGTCCAAGAAAACAACATCTGGCCTGCCAACAAGGCTGAGCGCGAGTGAGAGCCGTTGCTGTTCTCCACCGCTGAGATTTCGCCATGGGACCGATGCCCGATGCGCTAGGCCGACGAAGCTGAGAAGTTCCTCTGGAGGACGTGGGTGGCGATAGTAGGCAGCAAAGAGTTCCAAGGCCTCAAGCGGACGGATCGTCGTGTACACGCCACCTGCCTGGAGCATGATGCCCACGCGTTCGTTCAATGCTGATCGGTCGCGGCAGGGATCGAGTCCACAGACACGAACGGAACCCGCCGTTGGGGTTTGATACCCCTCCAGGCACTCCAGTGTGGTGGTCTTTCCTGCACCGTTGGGTCCCAGCAAGACCGTGATTTCCCCTGCGTTGGCCTCGAAACTGGCTCCGTTTACGGCTGTCGTTGAACCGAATCGGACAGTTAGGTTGCTCACTTCGACGACGCTCACACCGAGACGCTAATCCGAAGGCCACGGTGGAGGCGATGCGGCAGCGCTGTCGGGTCAACTCGTGGGCCGCTTGGCCCTAGCAAGCTGGGCTGACGAGTAGGAGTCGCCCGAGTTCTTGGGGTGAGCTCGCGACGTGATCAGGCCTGCTGGCGGCCAGCTCCTGCTCGCTGCCGTATCCCCAGGTCACCCACACGGTCTCGAGGCCGTGTGCCGTCCCGCCCTCGATGTCGAACTTACGGTCACCGATCATGAGGCGTCGCCCGGTCGTCGGCCCCAGCTGGGTGATCGCTGCCTGTATAACCTCTGACTTTTCGCTGCCACGAGCGGTCATCGATGCCGCCTCGATGACATCGAAGTGCCGGGAGAGGTCGAAATGCTCCAACATTCGGAGCGTCGCCTCTCTGCCCTTGCTCGTTGCCGTTGCTAGAGCGACACACTGTTCGCGCAGGGAGGCGAGAAGGTCGAGAATCCCGGGATAGATTGCGCAATCGAACTCGCCAACTGCCGCGTAGTGCTGCCGATAGACGGTGACGGCCTGGCCGACCTCATGGTCTGGGACCCCGAGTTCAGTCAGCATCTGAGCGAGCGGTGGCCCAAGGGATCCGCGGAGCTCGGCCTCGGCCGGAACCGGAACACCCCAGGTTCCAAGCGTGTGACGGATCGCGGACAGAATGCCCGGTGCGGAATCCCACACCGTCCCATCGAGGTCGAAAATGACCTGAGTAATCCGGTGCACGGGGCGATTCTCCATCGGAGTGAATCGTAACGGAGAGCCGCTGTCAGCCAGCTACGGTTGTGTCCATGTTGGACGTCCGACTTTTCCGTACTGAACCACAACTCGTGACTGACTCGCTGCTTCGCAGAGGGATCCACAAGGAGCAGATCGACGAGATTGTCGCCCTTGATGCGCAGGTTCGCGAACTCAGCAGCTCCCGAGACGAGCTTCGTTCTCGGGTTCGAGCGCTTTCAAACGAGGTTGGTCAACTCTTCCGTTCCGGCGACAAAGAGGCTGCCGAGGATCTCCAGTCGGAAAGCCGTGCGTTGGGAGCTCAGGAGAAGGACCTCGACCTCCAAGCTGAGGAGCTGTCGGCCAAGCTGCGCGACGCGTTGCTACATATGCCGAATATGCCGTCGGAGGATGCACCAGATGGTGCAAGCGAGCACGACAACGTTGTGGTGCGGACTGAGGGATTCGATCCGGAGTCCTATGCCCCGCATCAGCGCGTTCCACATTGGGATATCGGCACCGAGCACGGGATCCTCGACGTGGAGCGCGGCGTGAAACTCTCTGGTTCCATGTTCGTGATGTACCGCGGAGCGGGCGCCGCGCTCGTTCGGGCGCTGTGCCAGCTTGCACTGGATCGCAATGCGGATCTCTACGAGGAGGTTCGGCCACCGACAATGGTTCGAACCGCGACAATGGTTTCCACCGGCCACCTGCCGAAGTTCATTGACGATGCCTACCATCTCGAACGCGACGATCTCTGGGCGATTCCGACCGCTGAGGTTCCGCTTACTTCGCTCGCACGAGACGAGATCTTGGATGAGTCGAGCCTGCCGATGCGTTTTATGGCTCATACGTCATGTTTCCGCCGTGAGGCCGGGTCTGCGGGCAAGGACACTCGAGGACTGCTTCGGGTGCATGAGTTCGACAAGGTCGAACTCTTTGCGTATTCGACGGAGTCGCAGGCTCAGCAGCTTCACGCCGAGGTCCTCGCTCGGGCGGAGCAACTGATTGCTGATCTGGGACTCGCTTATCGAGTTTTGGATCTGTGTGCCGGTGATATCGGTGCCTCCGCACGAAGGACCTTTGACATTGAGGTGTACGCCCCCGGTGTTGAACGATGGTTGGAAGTGTCCTCGGTGAGCTGGTTTGGGGACTATCAGGCCCGTCGAGCAAATGCTCGCTATCGACACCGTGACGGGAAAGGCACCGGCATTTGCCATACGGTCAACGGGTCCGCCTTAGCGGTTCCTCGCGTGTGGGCTGCGCTCGTGGAGACCAATCGACAAGCCGACGGCTCAATAGCAATTCCCGAGCTGCTCCAACCCTACATGCGTGGCCTGAAATCGATTGGGGGCCAACTCGGTGTCTGATGCGTTCGTTGGAGCCCGACTCACCTACTCAATGGGCTCGCTCGACGAGTCAGAGGTTGCGGAGTCGCCAATAGCCCAGCTTCAAAGCTGGGTGCAGTTCGCCGTCGAAGAGCAGCTTCTTGAACCAACTGCCATGACGGTGTGCACCGTTGATGCTCAGGGGGGGCCCCACGCTCGAACAGTGTTGCTACGCGAAGTCAATGAAGTTGGCCTCCGGTTCTATACGAACCTTCGGAGCGCGAAGGCTCAAGAACTTGAGGGCAACCCGCGATGTGCTGCGCACCTCTTGTGGCTCGACCTGCAGCGCCAAGTCAGGATCGAAGGGTTTGTCCGCTCAGTGCCAGATGCTGATGCGGATGCGTATTTTGCCACTCGTCCGCGAGGAAGCCAGCTTGGGGCTTGGTCGTCGCCACAATCCGAACCAGTCGACGGAAGGCCTGAACTGGAAGCGTTGTTTGCTGAGACCGAGCAACGATTCGCCGACTCCTCAACGATTCCCCGACCAGCTGGCTGGGGGGGATTTGAGTTGATGCCAGAGTCAATGGAATTCTGGCAGGGCCGACCGAATCGCATGCACGACAGACTGCGATATCGACGTGTTGATGACCGATGGGCGCTCGACCGGCTGGCACCCTAAGGCGGAGCGATAGTCACTCGCCCGCAGGTGGGAATCGTCGTCGATGCCCGTCGCTCCCGCAGTACCAAGCGTCCCGAGGCCAAATCCAATCCTCGCCGTCATGGCCATGGATCTGTACGCCACACCAGACGGCAATATCGTGGGAGTCTGCGATCTTAGAGGAGTCGAGGGCTTTCCAAAGATCCACCTCAAGGGCCTCAAGTGCAGCGATCGTCAGGTCGACCAAGGAGGCTGGTGGCATTCTCGGGTCAACAAGCCGCAACGCGAGCTTGGTCACCTCGAAATCGTCCATGTCGATTTCAGCGGGAAGTGTGCCGTCCTGTGACCGTTGGAATATGGAAGCCAAGGCGCCACAGGTGGCCGTGGGGAGGAGTTGGTTGCGACGGTGCGTGACCCCGATGGTGCCGTCGGTTTCAATCCCGATGTGGGGGAATCCGAAGACGAGAACGCATCCTCGGCCAGCAACGTTGGGCACGTGGCTAAAGGCGGCGCCCCAGCCAGTGCGGCCGAGCGCTGGAATGCCTCCGAGGCCGGCGAGGGTGAATGCGAGGCCCCAACGATCTTCGATGTCGTCGAAGAACGTTGCTGTAAGTTCATCGCGACAAATGCTCACAAGAGGGAGAGTGCGTTCCTTTGTGAAACCGAGCGGCTCAATGGTCCGCTCAACTCGTTCCAGGTACTGATGAGCGGTCAGCGCTCCTGGGAAGGAACGCGAGAGGCTCGCTTGGAAACTACCCACAATTCCTCCGGAGAATCTGACCGCTGAAGAGTCTGGAGTATCCCGTGGGGGTGCGCAAACCGTGGGAGGTGGGGAATTGGGAGCTGCAAGTAGTTTGCTGTGACCTCCACTTCGAAACTCGCACCATCGCCGGCTTGCTGATTCGCAGTTATTCGGGTCAATTGATACCGAACTCGTAGTCCTAGTCAATAATTTCGAAGGATTCATTGATCGCGGACGCCGAATCTGAAAGATTCACAGGCACCAACAAGGGCCAACGGGGCGTATCGGACAAGGTCCGGTTGTGTCGGTCCTTCAAGGAATAGCTCAGGAGGGGATTACATGTCCGTCATTGCAGAGTCGCAAGAGAGCGACGAAGCGGGAAATAAGGGCCTCAAGGCCGGGGCGTTGGGCCTTGGCTCAGCGATCGTTATCGGAGTGGCTTCTACTGCTCCGGGCTACTCCTTGGCAGCTGGGCTCGGAGGAATCGTTTCGGAAGTCGGAAAGCAGGCTCCAGCCATTGTCTGGATGGCCTTCATCCCGATGTTCTTCATTGCCTCGGCCTACAAGTACATGAACAAGGTCGACCCTGACTGTGGAACCACCTTCACTTGGGTGACCCGGTCCTTCGGGCCCAACGCAGGTTGGATGGCGAGCTGGGGATTGATCATGGCCGATCTGGTGATCATGCCAAACCTTGCTGGCATCTCCGGCCAATACTTGTTCATACTCATCGGCAAGCCGGAATGGGCAGACAACAAATGGGCCGTTCTCATTGCGGGCGTGCTGTTTATTCTTGCGATGACGTGGATCTGCGTGATTGGCATCGAGCTCAATGCGAAGACGCAGATGGGTCTCCTCGCCGCAGAGGTGATCACCCTGATCATCTTCGCTGTGGTGGCGCTCGCCAAGGCGAACATCACACCCTCGTTGTCCTGGCTGAACCCTTTCGAGATCACGACGCCAGACGGTTCGATGAATTGGTCGGCGATCGCTGCGGGGATCAACCTCTCTCTGTTCATCTACTGGGGTTGGGATACTGCAGTGGCGGTCAACGAGGAATGCGCCGATTCGGACAAGACCCCGGGACGTGCAGCGGTCATCTCAACCTTCATCTTGGTTGCGAACTATGTGATCGTGAGTTTCGCTGTCATCAGTGTGGCCGGCATCGACAAGCTCGGAGAGAGCAGCGATGTGCTGGAAACCTCAGCCGAAACGGTATTTGGGAACCACGGATTTGGCGCCGTGTTCTTCAAGCTCTTGGTGATTGCAGTGCTCTCCTCTGCGGCGGCATCCTGCCAAACAACGATCCTTCCGGCCGCCCGATCGACATTGTCGATGGGCGTTCACAAGGCGATTCCGGCGAAGTTCGCTGAAACTCATCCTCGCTATCTCACCCCCACGTTCTCGACCTGGCTCTTTGGTGGCATTGCGGTGGCCTGGTTCGTGTTCCTGGTGGTCATCAGCGGTGGCGATTGGCAGGGCGACAACTCCCCGTACATCCTGTCCATCAGCGCTGTCGGCCTCATGATTGCCTTCTATTACGGCGCAACTGGATACGCGGCCGTTGCCTATTTCTGGCGCTACCTCTTCAAGTCTTCAAAAGCGTTCTTTGCAGTGGGTCTTTCCTCACTGCTCGGAGCGTTGATTCTCACGTGGTCCTTCGTGGTTACGCTCATGGACGACGGTGGCGGCAAGCTCACCTATATCGGGCTGGGCCTCCTCTTCCTGGGCGTTCCGCTCATGTTGGCGTGTCGAACGGTGGATGGCGGGAGCTTCTTCCGTATCAAGCCGGATCCAATGGAGGACCGCCCTGATCCATTCGAACCCGATGCGCACTCTCCCGAGCTGGGCACCTACAGGAAAGAGGTCTGACATGGCTGGTGAACTCGTTGTTGGATACGACGGACTTGAATGTGCTCAGACGGCGCTCCGAGTAGCTGCGGGTCTTGCCAAGAGCATGGAGGTGGGACTGATCATCGTGTTTGCAGCGGAGCCCCCACAGCTGAATCTCGGAGGAGCTGGCGATCAGCGAAGGTTGCTGGCAGAACGCGGTGCAGAGCTCCTCGACGAGGCCGCAGCGCTCATTGCTGAGAGCGGCGTGGAGGTGAGCCAACGAGTGGTGGACGAAAAGCCTGAGCACGCGCTGATCACGGTGGCTGATGAGTGCCACGCTCCGATCATCGTGGTCGGCACCTACAGCGAGCGCCCGTTGGCGGCAGCGCTAGTCGGTTCCACCCCTCACAAGCTGTTGCATCTCTCGAACCATCCTGTGCTGGTGGTGCCTGTTCCCGACGAGGAGTAAGCCTCCGCTCCCCAGA
>DORQ01000043.1:0-178 GCA_003514205.1 Acidimicrobiaceae bacterium | reverse complement strand
TCGGTTTCGAGAGACATTCGCGCCAGCAGTGAGACAGTTTGGAACCTGCTGGTTGATATGGACTCGTGGGTTGAGGTGATTCAGGCGATCGAGGTCGTTGAGCGCCTCGATGCGGTGCCTGGCTTCGGGGTCGGGACAAGGTGGCGGGAAACTCGAACGATGTTCGGTAAGAAGGCGA
>DORQ01000086.1 GCA_003514205.1 Acidimicrobiaceae bacterium | reverse complement strand
GAGAGGCCATGGCCCAGGAGCCGCCGCTCTGAATCAAGGCCAAGCATCAGCGATTGTGCTCCGGTGGCCACAATGACTGTTTCAGCCAAGTACGTCGGATCGCCCTCGGTTGGGCCGACCCAGATCTTGAAGGGTCGTTCCGAAAAATCGACCTGAGAGACCTTGACCGTTTCGATCTGGGCACCGAAGCGGCTCGCTTGCGATCGGAGGTTCGCCATCAGTTCAGGCCCAGTGATGCCCTCGGGGAACCCAGGGAAGTTCTCAACCTCAGTGGTGAGCATGAGCTGACCACCTGGCTGATCGCTGGTTGAGGATGGTTCGCCCTCAAGCATGAGCGGTTCGAGGTTGGCTCTCGAGGTATAGATGGCAGCGGTCAGCCCTGCAGGGCCTGATCCGATGATGACGACATTGCGTGGTTCTGTCACGAGGCCGCTGTTCTCTTCGACCACATGAATGCCCCGGCAAGGGAGAGCAACCCGCCAATGGAGAGGTACTTGATCCACATAGCGACAGGAATGATGGCGATCAATCGGCTTGAAAGAGCGAACAACAAGATGGCAAACATGATTCCCACTAGCCCTGCAATGAGTGCATAGATCGAGAACTTGGCCGCTGACGTGACCTTGCCGGTAGTGGCGTCTCCGATCTTCCCAATGGTGTCGACCAGGAAATCGGTGACTTGATCAGTCCAGTCAGGCTCTGGAGACGCCGGTTCAGGGTGAGCATTGTTGGTTGCCATACGGGGAACCTTAGGCGCTTTGCACCCTTGGGGACCACCGTCACGGTGCTTCGACGCGACGCACGACTTGGGCAGTGCAGGTACCCTCCTCGAGCACGACGAAGTAGGGCTGACTTGGGATGGGCGAGATTGCTCCGAATCCAGCCAAGACGAAGAACGTAGCGTCCCCGACCGAAACTGCGACCGCATCGGCGGTTACCCCACATGGCGACCTTTCATCTGTGAGGACCGAAGGTGGGGCTGGGGGTGGGGTTGGAACCACGAACCTCCCCGACGCCAGTGCGTCGATGAGCTCCTGTCGGGTACCAAATTGGTTCGTGGTTGCAGGAGCGATTCCGGAGGGGTCTGCTGCAATCACGGAAGCGCTAGCGGGTGCTTCGGATCCTTCAGAGCTGGCCTGGGGATTCGCAGACACCGCTGCATCGGCTCGGTCTGCCTCGGAATCCACGGGAGAGGACTGGCCAGCCGCTGAATCCAGTGTCGATGCGTCCCCCTCAGCGTTACTTGCGGCGGTCTCTTGAACGGACTTCGCCATCGATGCCGCGTCTTGGCCCGAGGAGTTCGGTTGACTGAGCGATCTTCCGAGGAGCGCTCCAACGCCGACGAGAAGGACACAGCCTGCCGCAACCGAGGTGAAGCGCAGGAGCGAGGACGTCGATGACCACGATCTCGCCGCGCTGATATGAACGACGTTCTCTGCCGACTCGCTCAAGGCCTCAACCGGTTCTTGTGTGGGGAATTCGCCCGCAGAGATCGGTGGTTGAACAGTCGCCACCACCGAGTCGAGTTCTTGTAGAGCTGTGGCAATCTGTGCTCTTCGTAGTGCGTCGTCGGGTGGAGAGACGCTGCGGAGTTGGCGCTCGATCGGCGCGCTGATCTCGCCACCGGTCGCATCTTCGTGATTCTCGGAGCGGTCGTGATCGGTCATGAGTCTTCTCGTTGGACGTTGGTGTCGTTCGTTTGGTTCCCACCGTCGAGAAGTTCGGTGAGCTGAGACCGACCGCGAGACAGTCGCGAACGAACCGTCCCGATTGGGAGGTCAAGAATCTCCGCAATCGTCTCATAGTCGAGGTCCATCACCGATCTGAGAACGATGACGGAGCGAACCTCGGGCAGAAGTTGGTCCATGGCGCGATCGAGATCAAGGCGGAGTTCCACCTCGCCATGTCGAGAGCTATTCCATTGCGCAGAGTGCGCCAACTCGGCCTGAGTGTCCACTGGTTCCGGGGTTCGCTGGCGCTTTCTGAGCGCGTCAATGCAGGTATTCTGTGCGATTCGATAGGCCCAGGTCCGCACCTGAGAGTTGCCATCGAAGGTATGTAAGCCTGTAACGATCTTGATCAACGTGTCTTGGGTGGCGTCATAGGCGTCGGAATCATTGCCCAACATGCGCCGAGCGACGCGCCAGAGTTGATCGTACAGAAGCTCGAGGAGCTCGTTTGCTGCAGCTCGGTCGCCAGCTTGAGCTCGAACGACGAGAATTCGTTCGTGGTCTGGGGAACCCACCGGTTGTGAGGAGGAGTTCACCCCTGGTCCTTGGTGGTAGCGAGCACCTCAACTTCTTGAAACTCGACGCGGTTCTTGGATCCGTCCGAACCGAGTTGAGTGATCCAAATCAGGAGGTACCGGCCCGCTGTGCCAGGGATCTTGAGGGTGCTCTGAGGCGCCGTGTCCGTGATTGGCATGCCTGCTTCGATGGGTGCTGCTAGTGGTCGTTCGTTTGAAACGTGGACCGACCCGCTCCATCCCGGCGTGGAACTCAGAATGCTGAGTTCGGTGATTGTTTGAGTTGACTTCAAGTCAATCAGCAGGCCAACACCGGACTTCGTCTCAAAGGATGGTGAGGCATAGGACTCAGTTCGCCACGCGGTCCCGGGATCGCCATCGGTGGCGAGCTGGACGAGATGGTTGTTTTCTCCGACTGGGCCGGTTCCTTCAGGATCGAAGGCGCTTGCTTCGATGCCCAGGACCGGACCGTTGGTGCTAGATCGTGCAATAGCGGGACGCACCAGTTCATGGGGTGTGAGTAGGGCGCGGATCATCAGGACTGAACACATCACCAACAGGATGACGAGGCCGATTCCGACTCTCCTGCCCTTCGCTGGTCCACTGGTACTCGGCCGGCGGGCCGCCGGTGGTTGGGGGAGGGCCGTTGGGCGCTTGCTTGAGGTCGAACCTCTCCTCGGTGACGCCGTTGAGCCCTGTGCTGGTCGGCGAGTGCGGGCAGCGGGGATTGGTTGTGTGGTCGTAACGTCACGATGTTGAACTTCGTTGCGAGTCCAGTTGGCGCACAGGCGGGTGTGCAACTCTGCCGCTGTTTGCACTCGATATGAGGGGTCGCGCGCGAGGAGCTGCTCGATGAGGTGAACGAGCGACTCGCTGAGATCGGGTCGCACGTCGCGTGGCGAAGGGGCGCCGCGACGGGTTCGCTCGAGCGCCGTTGCGACGCTGGTTTCTCCGCGGAAGGGAACGGTGCCGCAGGCTGCCTCAAACAGAACGGCTCCCAGGGAATACAGGTCACTTCTGGCATCGGCGGCCTCGCCATGGACCTGCTCGGGCGAGATGTAGGCGGCGGTACCGACCATTGTTCCAATCGCCGTCAAGTCGAGGTCGAATTCCGCCTTGGCAATTCCGAAATCGGCCAGTTTGGCGCCGTTCTTGGTGAGCAAGATGTTGGCGGGTTTGATGTCGCGATGCACCACGCTGTTCGCGTGGGCGCACACGAGTGCTGCGGCGATATCGGCACC
>DORQ01000228.1:433-5343 GCA_003514205.1 Acidimicrobiaceae bacterium | reverse complement strand
AGAGCAACGATGCTGGAATCCGTCATGATTGGAATTGGGGCGTCGATGCTCGGGGTGCTCGCCGGAATCGGCATCGCGACGGGATTGAAGTCTGTGTTTGAGGCGTTCGGGCTGGGCTTGCCGACGGGTGGCCTGAACCTGAAGCCATCCAGCTTGATCTGGTCGTTCGTGGTTGGTGTTCTCGTGACCATCATCGCGGCGATTCTGCCTGCAATTCGTGGGAGCCGCGTCGCCCCAGTGGAGGCCATGCGATCCGCAGCAGTGGAGGTTCCCCTCGCTGGCCGTGTCCGAACGACGTTCGGTGCGTTCCTCGCTGCCGGTGGTATCGGACTCTTGATCTGGGCCGTCGTTGCGCATCCCGAGAATCAGCTCACCCTCGTGGGCGTTGGTTCGGTCGTTGCCTTGCTTGCGATGCTTGCGCTCGGACCGGTTGCTGCGCCCGCGGCAACAGCAGTACTTGGGGCGGCCTTCGCTCGATTCGACGCTGTTCCCGGCTCCCTCGCCTTTCAGAACTCGAAGCGAAACCCCCGGAGAACAGCCGCTACTGCCTCAGCGCTCATGGTCGGCGTGACAGTGGTGGTGCTTTTCAGTGTGTTTATTGCCTCCTTGAAGGGGATTGTCACAGCAGCCGTGGACAACACCTTCGGCGGCGATCTCGTCGTGAGCGCTGGGCAATTCGGTGGGGTGCCCCTCCCTGCCGAACTGACAAGTTCTATTCAAGAGGTAGACGGGGTCGAGTCTGCGGTACCGCTTGGCTCCGGCGAGATGCTTGTTGAGGGGGAAGGCAGAAGGTTCACGCACTCAGATCGAGCGGCCCTGACGGGGATTCTTGATCTGGAGGAACGCGGTGACGAGATCGCGGGTCTTGGAACGGAGGAAATCGCTGTCTCGAACGCTGTTGCCGAGGAGCAAGACTGGAAGCTGGGTGACACGGTCGACGTCAGGTTCGAGGATGACCAGCCCCTCAAGCTCAAAATCGCAAGTATGTACGAACACGCGGATTTGGTGGGCGAGGTGCTGGTCGGCCGCGACCTGTACGCCCAGCACTCTGCGTTGGTGAGTGATCAGATTGTGTTTATCACCATTGACGAAGGTGCCTCGGTGGACACCGTCGCGAAAGCGCTGAAAGAAGTGTCCGCGCCGTTTGGGAAGCCAGATGTTCGCGATCGCGAAAGCTATACCGAGTCGGTCTCTGGCAACCTCGACCAACTACTTGGACTCATCACCGTGATGCTGGCCCTGGCGATTCTGATTGCCGTCATGGGCATTGCCAACACCTTGTCGTTATCTATCGTCGAACGAACTCGCGAGCTGGGTCTCTTGCGGGCAGTTGGAATGACTCGAATCCAGTTGCGGCGGATGGTGCTCTGGGAGTCAATCCTGGTATCGCTCTTTGGTGTCTTGGGTGGCGTGGTACTCGGCTTGGGGGTCGGATGGGCGCTCGTGGAAACCGCCCTTGGCGATTCGGCTCAGGCTTCCTACGTGGTTCCCGTGGGCCAGCTGGTGACTGTCTCACTTGCGGCCGTTGTGGTGGGTGTCTGGGCCTCGAGAAAGCCGAGTAAGCGAGCCTCCAGAGTGCCGGTTCTGTCAGCGCTTGGCGAGGGCTAACCGCAGCTCAGCGAGGGCTAACCGCGGCTCAGCGAGGGCGATCTCAGCTGGCAGTCTGGGCAAGCAGAGCATCGGAACGAGCCATTGATGCTGCCTCTGCCCGGTTGAGGTGCGAAACGATCTGGTGGGTCATGTCTCCCCAGAGCGGACGCGGCAAACCATGTCCCATGCCGTTGTAGATCACCATCTGGGCTCCGGGTATCGCTGCAGCAGTTGCCATGCCGCCTCCGATTCGAACCAGCGGATCCTTCCGACCGTGGATCACGAGCGCAGGAAGATCGAGTGCCCCCAGCGCGTTGGTCCGGTCCTTTCCGGCCAGAACCGCAGCGAGCTGGAAGGCTGCGCCGTGAGGGCTTCGTGCGCGGTCATATGCTTGGGCGAAATAGTCCCGCATGGCGTCGGGCTCGTACAGGTCGGCCCACAGGTATTCGAAGGTCTTCACCGAGTACTCGATATTGGCCGTGCGCTCGTCGGGACTTGGTTCCAACAGGAGCTTCACTGCCTTTGGTGTTGGGTGGCCAACCCGACGTGAACCCGTGGTTGACATGATGGAGGTGAGGGACCGCGTTCGCGTTGGGTGCTCGATGCACATGGTCTGCGCGATCATCCCGCCCATCGACGCGCCAACGACATGTGCTGACTCAATTCCCAGGTCGTCGAGTACGGCCATGCCATCTGCGGCCATATCCGACAAGGTGTAGATGGGCTCGGGTTGACGGGGGAGCTGAATGGCTCTCCGGACGAGTTCTCCAACTGTGGGAGGAGTTGCTTGGGTGTAGGTGGACAACCCGATATCTCGATTGTCAAAGCGGATCACTTGGTAGCCGTGATCGACAATGAGCGCACAGAATTCTTCACGCCAGGCGATCATCTGGGCGCCTAGGCCCATCACCATGAGCACCGGCTGCCCATCCCGAGGTCCGAGAACGTCGTAGTTGATCGAGTAAGAACCGTTGTGAGCGAATGGCATTCACGAATTGTAGGCGCAGCCACAGTGGATGGTCACGCGCGATCTGTGACAGGGCTTGTGTCACGGGCTGGGCGAATCAGGCTATGGTATCGAACGGGAGTTCGTAGCATGTCTGAACAATTCACCACGTCGGTAACCGAGTCGAGCACCACGGCGGTTGAAGCGACTCCCGCCACGCTGCCTCGCTGGGCTCGAAGGCTCAATGTTTCGCAACTTACGGCTGCCTCCAGCGATGGGGCAGCCCTGCTCATCGTTGCCGGCGCGGGTACCGGAAAGACAGGAACTCTCGCCGCGCGGGTGGCGCATCTGATCGAGTCTGGCGTTGCTCCTGAGCGGATTCTGCTGCTCACCTTCACGCGACGGGCAGCGGCCGAGCTGATGAATCGGGCTGGTTCGTTGAGTGACTCCGAGGCCTCAGCGCGTGTGTGGGGCGGCACCTTTCACTCGGTATCGAACCGACTGCTGCGCATGTACGGCAACGGAGTTGGGCTCGATCCCTCCTTCACCGTTCTTGATTCGGGTGATGCAGTCGAGTTGTTCGGCATCGTGAGAGCGGAGTTCGTCGAAACAACTGGGATTCGGTTCCCGAAGAAGGAGACGATCGCGTCGGTATATGACCGAGTTGTGGGGACTCAACGACCGCTTGGCGAGGTGGTTCGGGCCGAGTTCCCCTGGGTCGTTCCCCATCTCGAGTCGCTACCGGGCATTTTTGATGGTTACACGAAGCGGAAGCGGTCTGGCCGGGTCTTGGACTATGCCGACCTGCTGTTGTTTTTGCGTGGAATGCTCGCAAACCCACAGGTTGGGCCGCAGGTGGCCGCAAGGTTTGACCATGTGTTGGTTGATGAGTTTCAGGACACTGATCCTGTTCAGGCTGACATCATCCACCGGCTTGGTGATTTCGGCGTCAAAGTCACCGCTGTTGGCGACGATGCACAGTCCATCTACGGATTCCGTGCGGCCACTGTCGAGAACATGTGGAGCTTTTCGGAGCGCCGTCCTGGTGCGGAGACAGTCACACTTGAAGATAACTACCGCTCGATTGGACCAATTCTCGATGTTGCCAATGCGGTCTTGGGTGCATCCACCGTGCATTTCGACAAGACCCTTCGTGCGATCAGAACAGGTGAGCGGCGACCCCAACTCGTGACCTGTGCTGATGAATTGGGCCAAGCCCAGGTTGTTGCGGACCACATACTTGCGCTGAGGGAAGAAGGGATTCCTCTCGCCGATCAAGCAGTGCTGTTCCGAACTGGATACCACGCTGATGTGCTTGAACTGGAGCTTGGGAAGCGAGATATCCCGTATCACAAGTGGGGCGGGCTGAAGTTCCTCGAGGCAGCGCATGTGAAGGATTTGGTGTCGCTGCTTCGGATTTTGGACAACCCCTTTGACGAGCTTGCGTGGAATCGTGTGCTGCGAACGTTGCCCGGCGTTGGGCCAGCAGCAGTTCGTTCAGCCATGGTGGAGTTGGGAATCAATCCGCCAGCGCCTCCCGCCGAGGGGACAAGCACCGAAGTGCCGTCGGATCCTGATATCGCAGATCCACTCAGTGCATTCCTTGTTGGCGAGCTTCGGCTTCCCCCAGCTGCTCGGGCTGAGGCTGGCACCTTGAGGGTAGCCCTCGCCGAATGTCGTGGCAATGGTGGCGAGGAACCACCAGTATCGGTCCAGGTTGAGCGGCTCGCTCTGTGGTGTGAGCCAAGCTTCGACCGTCGCTATGAGAACTCTGAAGTCCGTCAAGGCGACCTGCACCAGCTTCAGATCAGTGCAACTGCCTACTCCGACCGGAGCCGGTTTCTGACTGAACTCACGTTGGAGCCCCCCTCTTCGACGGGGGATCTCGCGGACGAGCCTCACATGGACGACGACTACCTGACGTTGTCCACTGTTCACTCTGCGAAGGGCTGCGAATGGTCCGCAGTTCATCTGATTCACGCTGCTGATGGGAACTTTCCTGCAGATATGGCCCTGTCCAGCCCGGGAGGTCTGGAGGAGGAGCGACGTCTGATGTATGTCGCGCTGACCCGGGCCCGAGATGTTCTTGAGGTGTATGTGCCGTTGAGGTATCACCACAAGCGCCATGCCCTTGGTGACAAACACTCATACGCGCCGGTCAGCAGGTTTCTGTCGCCAATCCGAGACCTTTTCGACGAGGTTGCTCCAGCGACATTCGGCGACGAGCTTGCGGCGGACCTGAACGCCGGGTTCTCCGTTGCGGACGAGGTAAATATCAGCACGGCGGCGCTGTGGCAGCTGTAATGGTGCAATGACGCAGCCCCAACAGCCACCGATCGAACCAGACAGCATCGAACCAGACAGCATCGAACCA
>DORQ01000228.1:0-166 GCA_003514205.1 Acidimicrobiaceae bacterium | reverse complement strand
CCGCACCAGCCCAGGGGTGTGGTCGGTACTCGAGTACGGCTGCCATGTTCGCGATGTCTTTCTCCGCTTCGATGGGCGACTCGAACAGATGCTGGGCGAGGATGCTCCGCAGTTTGAGAACTGGGATCAGGATGCAACTGCCTTGGAGTTGGCGTATTCGGAACAG
>DORQ01000292.1:6150-15590 GCA_003514205.1 Acidimicrobiaceae bacterium | reverse complement strand
CTGCCAGCGACAACCATTCGAACTGGCTCATCCACGTCATCGCCCACGGCGACCACCAATTCGGCGCTCGCCGTCACGGGCTCGTCCACACTCTGGGGTTCGGTGATTGCCTTCATGCTCGTGGGGCTTGGGCTCGCAGCACGACGGGCCTCGAAGCGGTCCTAAGCGCAGCTCTGCAATGGCATGTGCCCACCGCTGGTGGGTGCGAAGTATCTGGCTCTCTGGAGGGGGAGTTGAGGCTCAGCCCAATGGGCTGAGCCTCAACTCGTCATCTGAGCCCTATCTGCGCCCTTCGATCCCCAAGACCGCCTCTCGGTGTCTTTCAGTCATTTTTGGGTGGGTGCTCTGGTGGTTGAGGTCAGCGGCGTTTAGGCTTCTACACACAATGCTTCTGGCAGGTTCAGGGCGAGATACGGTGCGCTGCGCCGCAAGTAGATCAAAGTAGTTACACACTGCGGGGTCGGCGCTGTTCCGACTGGAAAGAACACCATGGACTGGGCGAAGGCCTCCCGAAACGGGGTCGTGCGATCAACAAGCGCGGTGGTTGGCGTTGCTGCGATTTTGGGTTCCGTTCTCTTTCAGCACGCCGCTCCGGCCGAACGAATTGACGCCACCGATGGCATCGCGTGGCTGTCTGGCGAGCAACGGGGCCAGATCGTCCTTGGCTCCGCGAACTCTGCGGCGGCTGGCTTGGCGATTCAGTTGGGCGAAGGTGCCCAGCAGTTCGATGTCGTGAGTAACCGGAGCTATGTCGCTGTCCAGGACCTCAACTCCGGGACGGTCCACGTCCTTGACTCTGTGAAGGGAACAGAGGTCGGCACGACTGAAGCGCCGCTTCCCGAGCCTGGTCGCCCGACCTTGGTTCGCGCTGGTGACGCGGTCTACCTTGCGGATTCTGTTGATGGCACCGTGCGGAAACTTGGTGGTGGGGGTGAATTCGGTCCTGTCAGGAAGGTGGGGAGCTTCAGCGATTGGATTGGATCTCCCGACGGACAGCTCTGGGTGCTGGATCCGAAGGAGGGTCGACTCTCTAGTATTGGCACGGTCGATTCCACTGAGTTTCTGCTTGGGCCTCAACCTGAGGCAGTTATCCTGGCACGAGTCGGCAACGACCCTGTAGTGCTCGACGCTTCGAGCAATCGCCTTCGATGGCCAACTCGGGGGCAGAGCGTGGTGACGCCATTCGATCTGAGTGACGCCGCAATCGCTCGGCAATCTGGCGATGCCGACTGTCTTGGCATACTGGTGGAATCAGGGGTCTACTGCGTCGCCGCCTCGGGTTCCATCGCCCATACGAAGCTTGACGGCAAGCGCATTCCGCCGAAACCTCAGATCTTCATATCCAGTCGCAACTACGTCATCGCATCTCCTCAAGACCGAGCTGTGCTACTCGCCACGGTCGGCGAGGACGGCTGGACTCAGGCTCAACGCCGAGAGGCTTCCGGTCGCGCCCTCGTGGAGAGCACGGTCAATGGACCGCTGCTGATCGATGACCCTGGCTCCCGATTCGGGTTCACGGCAGACGAGGGTCAACTCGTTGAACTCGACAAGTTCAGTGAGCAGACAACGGTCATCGGTGTTGATGGCGAGCTGTTTGGCGACGCAACGACCGGGGAGAACGGCGACGACAATGAGTCCGAGAGCGAATCCGTCGTTCTTGGCACGGATCAGACAGGTGGTCTGAGCGAGGTCAATGGCGCCAATCTTCCACCAACACTGCAGCCAGACGCAGCGGTAACTCGAAGTGGGAGACCAGTAGCAATCGACGTGTTGGCGAATGACCTTGACCGAAATGGTGACGCGGTGGTGTTGGCCGCAGTCGGGTCGATCACAGGTACTGGGTCGGGCATCGGAAGTTCGATCGCCGGAGCGGGGTTCGGCGTCGCGGCCATCGGCGGTGATCAACGGGTCCTTTACTCGCCACCGGAAGACTTCGTTGGCCGGGTGGAGTTCCCCTACACTGCCACCGATCTCGCCGGTGTAGCTGCCACCTCCTCGGTAACAGTGGAGGTGCTCGATCGAATCCAGAACACCGCTCCTCAAGTCCTTCCTGACCAAGCAGCGACACCGGTCAATGTTGCGGTTGCAATCCGGGTCCTCCTGAACGACACCGATGCCGAAGGCGATGAGCTCTCGATCACACGGGTGACGCAAGGCACTCACGGCACGGTCAACGTGGTGGATGGAATTGTGCGCTACTCGCCAACGCTCGAGTTCAGCGGAACTGACTCGTTCGCCTACACGGTTGACGATGGATTTGGTGGGCAGGGCGAGGCCACGGTGACGATCGAGGTCGACGGCATTGCACGCAACAACCGGGCACCGGTGGCAGTGAATGACCGAGCAACACTCGTTGGTACGCGGATGAAGAATATCGATGTCCTGGGAAATGACTTTGACCCAGACAACGACACGCTTCAGATCGTGCAGGTGGTTGCTCCCTCTGGCATTGTTGCAACGATCTCGGCCTCGCAATCACTTGAGGTAACCGCCGACGCAGCGACGCTAGGTCCACGACAGATTCGCTACACCATCCAGGACCCAACGGGGCTGACGTCGACGGCGACACTCACCGTCGTTGTGCTCGCTCTCGCTGACAACCGGGCGCCAATCGCTTCTGATGACCTCGCCCAGTCCTCAGGCGGGCCAATCAATCTTTCTGTGTTGAGCAACGATGTCGATCCAGATGACGACCCACTGACCATTGTTGGGTTCACCCAGCCGGAGTCGGGCTCAGTAGTTCAACTCAATGCTTCGACGCTGCGGTTCACTCCAACAAGTCGTCAACGCGGTCGAGTCTCGTTTCTGTATACGATCGCCGACCTTGCGGGTGCATCCTCTTCAGCGACGGTGGTCGTGGAGGTGGGATCTCCAACGGGAGGTTCACCCAATGCTGTCGATGATGCAGTTACCTCTCGCGGGGCAAAGATGGTCGAGATCACACCGCTTGCGAATGACTCAGACCCAGATGGTCTGTCTCTGTCGTTGGTTGGTACCCCTACTGCGTCAGAGGGAAAGGTCCGCGTAACGGGCTCGACGGTGCAGTTCACCCCTCCGAGCGGCGAGCCTGGGGTGTATCGACTGAGCTATGTGGTCGCCAATAGCGCCGGCAAGACTGCCCGAGGCCGAATTACGGTTACCGTTCTCGAGGCCTCAGATGTGAACGCCGCACCGACAGCGGCCGATGACCGCGCCGAGACAGTTCCCGGCGCAACAATTCGTATCGCGGTATTGAACAACGATTCTGACCCCGATGGCGACACTCTCGACCTCCAAAGCGTTGGGGCCGCTTCACACGGCTCGGCAGTGGCGGCTGGCAAGGACGTGGTGTTCACCGCTGGGCCAAGTTTCGTGGGCGTGGCGAGCTTCTCATATGTGATCTCAGACAGAAACGATCACACTGCAACTGGACTAGTCATCATTCAGATTCGCCAGAGGCAGCGCTCCGCGCCAGTAGCTGAGGACGATTCTGCTGTCTCCGTTGGTGGTGCTGTCGTCACTGTCGACGTACTTTCGAATGACATTGATCCTGACGGTCCTGCGAGCGAGATCACGATTCTCTCGGTTGCCTCGCAGTCCCCTGAGGTGGTCGCTCAGGCGACGGGCCGCACGGTTACCCTGCGACCGACCAAACGGCCAGGCAAGTACGAGGTCAACTACACGATTCGTGACGCTGACCTGCTGACCGCAACTGCGACGATTTTCCTCACGGTGCAACCGCCAGCGAACCGCCCACCAATTGCGACCGCAGATCAGGTTGAGACCGCATTCGAAAAGGCAGTGACGATTCCCGTATTGCTGAATGACATCGACCCTGACGGCGGCCCGCTCACGATTTCCTCAGTTGAATCGGCCGGTGGTGGCACTGCAGTGGTTGTTGGCAATCAGATTCGCTTTACGCCCAGCGAGAAGTTCAGTGGCTCAACCCAACTCCAGTACGTGATTGCAGATGATGGGGGACTGACCGACTCGGCAAAGGTCACCATCATCGTCGGGGCATGCTCGGCACCAGTTCCTGTGTTGACGAGCGACTCGTTCGTGACTGGCTACGGGGTTGCAAAGGTTGTGGATCTGTTCGCGAACGACTCGCAATCGAGCGGGACCTTCGAAGTGACAACTCCTTCAAATGCGAGCGTGACTGTCATATCTCCCGGAGTTGTGCGGTTCGTTCCCGATCCAGGATTCAACGGTGTTGCGCAGTTTCGGTATACCGTCCGCAATTCCTGCGGAGACGAGGCCACGGCGACAGTCTCTATTCGAGTGAACCAGGCACCGATCGCTAATCCTGACGCCGCCTCGGTCAAGTCGAATCGGGCAGTTGAGATTGCCGTGCTTGCCAATGACTCCGATCCCGACGGAGACACGTTGAGAGTGACCGCAGTGAGTCGTGAGGTGAACGGCACCGCAACCCTCGTGTCCAACGGTGTGCTCTTTGTTCCAACCCCTGGCGTCGTTGGAACAGGTTCCTTCAGATACACGATCACTGATCCCGGAGGACTCCAGGCCTCAGCGGAGGTCACCGTCAGGATAGAGGCCGTGAATAACGCGCCGGTTGCCAACCCTGATTCGGCATCAGTGGTGTCGCCAAATTCGGTGACCGTGAACGTGGTTGCCAACGATTCTGATCCCGATGGAGACAATCTCTACGTCACGGCCCTCGGCGCGGTCCCCTCAGGAGTCGGCTCGGCAGCAATTTCTGGCAATAGGGTCGTGTTTCAACCAAGTCCGAGTTTCGAGGGCATCGCCCAGTTTGCCTATACCGTGGCTGATGGAAATGGCGGGAGCGCCTCCTCAACCGTCTCGATACAGGTAACGCGAGAGAACCGAAGCCCGAGAGCACGAAATGATAGTTCCTCAACCGTCTCCGGCCAGGAAGTCACTGTGTCCGTTCTGAGTAACGATTCCGACCCCGATGGTGATTCACTGGAGGTGCTGTCAGCCTCGCTGGTTGATGGCGATGGAGTTGTTGCAGTTGTCGGGGGAGGAACAGCGGTGTCCTTCACTCCGTCAGCTGAGTACGTAGGGACTGCGAAGATCACATATATCGTCAGCGACGGACGCGGGGGCACCGACTCCGCGACTATCACTATCGAAGTAGGAGCACCGTGACCACAGAAACAGTCGCGCCAGAAGAGTTTTCGACAGCAATATCTGTCTTTGAAGGCATCGAGAAGAACGTGAGCCACGTTGTTCGTGGCAAAGCAGACAAGGTGCGCCTCGCCGTGGTCTGTCTTTTCGCGGAGGGCCACCTGCTGATCGAGGATGCCCCGGGAACCGGTAAGACTTCGCTCGCACGAGCAATTGCGGCCTCGCTAGGGGGCAAAGCCCAACGAATTCAGTTCACTCCGGACTTGTTGCCAACCGACGTGACCGGCGTGAGTGTTTTTGAGCCGGCCACTGGCCGGTTTCGATACCGTCCCGGGCCGGTGTTCTCGAACGTGGTGATTGCGGACGAAATCAACCGTGCCTCGCCGAAGACCCAGTCGGCCTTGCTCGAAGTGATGTCTGAACGCACAGTGACTACAGATGGAACGACTCGCGAGGTACCTCGTCCGTTTCTTGTGGTGGCAACTCAGAACCCGATCGACTATCAGGGAACCTATCCGCTTCCAGAGGTCCAACTGGATCGTTTCGCGATGAAGCTCTCCCTCGGTTACGCAGACGCTCTCTCCGAGCAGGACGTTCTTGAGAGCCGGGTTCTGGCGGACCCAGTTGCCGAAATCAGCGCAGTGACGACTCCAGAGGTGATGCAAGGAGTCATTAGTTTCGTTCGGGGATTGGATGCCTCTCGGTCAGTGATCGAGTATCTAGTAGAAATCGTTGGTCGCACTCGCGAGAGCGAGGACCTTCAGATTGGGGTGAGTACTCGAGGTTCACTGGCACTTCTCTCAGTAGCGCGAGCCTGGGCAGTATCTGATCAGCGCGACTTTGTGACTCCTGATGACGTCAAGGCAGTCGCGGTGGAGACGCTCGCTCATCGGTTAGTTCTCACCCCAGACGCCGAGCTCGACGGCGTAACTGCGGCGGAAATCATCGGCGACATCCTCGCCGAGGTGCCAGTTCCGAGATGAAAAGAGTTCGGCTCACCCGGAGTGGGGTGGGTCTCCTCGTCGGCTCGATTGGGCTCGTGGTGTTTGCGCTGCTTCTGCGCTATCGGGAGATAGGCCTTCTCGGCGCGATCGGGCTGATCTTGGTGGCTGTTGCGGCAACGCGGCCTCGCCCCGCGCCTGGCATCTACCTGAAGCGAACCCTGTCTCGTCCGATGGTTCAGCGCGGCGAGCCATTTGAACTTCGCCACAAAATTCGGGCACCGAGGCCGCTTCCAGCCACCCAGTTTCTCGATCTCATCGCAGCAGTTCCGATCGTGCTTGACGTGCCTGCGCTCGCTGCAAACCAGATCCACGAGGAGACCCATCGAGTCGCGCTGGATCGGCGAGGAGTCCACATGGTTGGTCCCCTCGTGGAGGAGCGACGGGATTGGTTTGGACTTGCTGCCCGCCGATCGCTTCACTCACTCACCTCAGAGATCCTCGTTCATGCTGTGATTCATCCGCTTGGCAAGAGCTACGAGCAAGCGCGACTACACCTCCAGGCAAAGCCGACTCAGAGGATCACTGATGACCCACTTTCGGAGTTTCGAGCACTCCGCGAGTACCAACCTGGAGATGATCCGAGACTGATCCACTGGGCGAGCACTGCTCGGACTGGCACGCTTGAAGTGCGGGACTTCTTGTCTATTGGCCAGCCAGAGTGGGTCGTGATTCTGGAGTCGAATGACCGTTCGATGACGCCGCTCGAATTCGAGGAGGCAGTTGAGATCGCTGCAAGTGTGGCAGTTCACGGTCTGGAGAATCGTCTGATTACGCACCTACGTACCGATGCACCCTGGCCAGAAGATCAGAAGAGTTCCAAGCGAATGCGTCCCCTGCGAAGTCTGGCGGAAGTTCAGGAGATGTCTGCTCGCGTGTGCCAGGTTCCCTCAACATCTGCGCGGTCGGGCCGGGACGTGCTCCGAGGAGGGCAAGGACCTGGTCAAATATTTCTCGTCACCGGCGCCCGGTCGACAATCCTGACCGATCTCGCTCAGTCGCCTGGAGCTCGCCGCCAGCTCACCGTGATTCGTGTCTCTGATCGACCGCAATTGCTCCCCGTGGTGGGATCACCCTGCATCGACGTTCAATCAGGGTCGCAGTTCGCCCGCGTCTGGAAAGCCAAGGCGCGGTTCTGATGACCGTTGGGCAGATGGCGAAGAGCCTCGGACGGGCACGCAATGGGTGTGCAGTCGTGCTCGTTTGTATTATCGCGGCGTCGGGCGGACGAGTCTTTGATTCGACACAGTGGAGCGTGACCTACGCCGTCATTGGTGGTCTGAGCGCGCTGGCCGCCATCTGTGTTGGTCGCGCTCGGCCCCTACCCGTGGAAATAGCCACCTGCTTGATCGTCGGTGTGGCTGGCACAGTGGCGAGCGTTTGGTGGGCAGAGGGCCGCGTTCCACAGGATCTAATGAGCGCAGCGTTCCGCGGCGGTGGCGAGGCGCTCGCGTTGCCCTGGCCTTCTCCGGTTGCACCGATTCCAGCAGGCTTTCTTGGCCTTCTCGTGGCCACCTGTGGCGCTGTGACTGGTCGAACTGCAGCTCGAGATCACCTGGGATCTCCGATCCTTCTCGCTCCGTTCGCCACGTTCTCGCTCTTGGCAATGTTTGCAGCGCCAGCTCTTCCTAGCGGCCTCCAGTGTGGGGCCGCGCTGCTCGTGAGCTTCGGCCTGCTCGCGCTCTCCGAGCGGCTCCGCAAGGAGCGCTCAATCGAATCGGCAACGCTCGTGGGAGGCTCAGTTTCTTCGGTATCGACTGAGAAGGCGGCAGCGAGACTGGGTGCGCAGCAATTCAGTTCAGCCCCTCGCCAGATTGTTGGGCTGGTCGCCCTGGTCATGGTCGTCCTCCTGCCGGTGCTACTCCAGGGCGTGATCGCCGAGGGGACGCGAGTCGATGTGCGGGACCGTAGTCGAGGGACACCAGTTGCCCGGTTCGAAGGCAGCCCACTCGCCCTGAGCCGGCAGCTACGCGAGTTATCACCCGAGCGACTCATGTTCGAGGCATCGAGTTCCTCAGTCCGTCGCTGGCGCCTTGCAGTGATGGATCGATATGACGGAGTGACCTGGATGCCGACAGGGCCGGTTCGGCTCACGAGAAGCATCTCAGCTGCCGCCCAACGGCGTGCAGGCCTCACCGATACTGAGGTCTCGGTGACAATCGCGAAACTGCAGGGCCATTGGCTGCCGACCCCATCGGTTGTCACCGTCGACCTCTCGCGGCCAGCAGAAACGGATGAAGCTGTTTCGCATCTGCGAGCGCCGAATCTGATCCGGGAAGGTGATCGATACACCGTGGCTTCGCGTCCTGAGCAGGCCTCAGGCGTATCTGGTGCCGCCGCAATTGCTGACCGAGACCCGGCCTTCATGGCGGATATGAATGGCTTCTCAATCCCATCTGCCATTCGTGACTTGGCAGCGCAGATTGCGAATTCTGAGCCGACTGATGACCTGAAGGCCCAGAGAATCGGCCAGTATTTGCAACAGAACTACGCCTTGGACCCTGAGGCACCCGAGGGGCATTCGGCACTGATGCTGTCGGTGTTTCTGTTCGAAACCAAGCGCGGTTCCGCTGAGCAGTTCGTCGCTGCATACGCGCTGCTGGCGACTGCTGCAGGTCTTCCAGTGCGCCTCGTTGCTGGATTCGAAACCGAGGGGGGAAGGTCCGTGACCTCATCTCAAGCCACAGCGTGGCCGGAAGTGGCGTTTTCCGGTGGGCGATGGGCGAAGATCGACGTGGTTCCTGCTGAGGACTCGACCCAACAGCAGTCTCCTCCTCCAGAGGTAGCTTCAAAGCAGCTTGATGTGCCGGTCCCTCCGCCAACGACGGCGCCCGAGATCACCTCCAAGTCAGACCGAAAGGACCCTGACCTCGTCGCGGATACGTGGTCGACGTTTGATACAGCTGCAGCAATGACTGGGGCTGGCCTCCTTCTTCTCCTGGCAATGCTCGCAGGAATCATTCGCTACAAGCAGTACCGTCGCAGGAGGCTGTTACGCAACGAGTCGAATCGTGAACGCATCCTTGGTGCATCTCGAGTTGCCGGGTTCTTACTCGCAGATCATCGAGTAAAGATCGGCCAATCAGTGACCGATCTGGAACGAGCGAAGCTTGTGCAGAACACCTTTGCCGTCGGTAGCGCAATTGCCGCCCTCGGGAAGCTCGCGACGAGGGCTCGATTCAGTCCCCACGAGGTGTCTGAGGCCGAGGCGACCGAGGCGATCGTGCATCTTGGAGCATTCGAGGCAGAGTTGCGACCGCAGGCTCGGATACAGCGACTGAGAGTTGCGACATCGCTGCGATCATTCCGATCGCGAGTGTTCTAGCTTTTCGAGCTGCCGTCTTTCGAGCT
>DORQ01000292.1:0-6009 GCA_003514205.1 Acidimicrobiaceae bacterium | reverse complement strand
CGAGCTGCCGTCTTTCGAGCTGCCCGCTTTTCGAGCTGATCCCTCGAGGCTGGTGCTGGTGTCGTCGGGGCTGGTCTGGCTGAGCTGCACTGCGAGACCTTTGGCCGTTGTTCCGCCCAGGTGAGCGGCCACGGACTGCAACTCCGCCTTGCCGTGTCCGCCGTCAGAGATTGCGAGCACTACGGCATCCATTGCCTTAGCGAACTCCAACGAGGAGGCCGAGCCGAACAGCGAGCCAGCATCTACGACCACGATTTGTGCGCGTTTGCAGCTGTCTTCGAGGAGTCGAGAGATCTCGTCGCGTCGGAGGGCTCGTCCAGCACTGGCACTGCCTCGCCCAAGTACCTCGATGTTGCCGACGGCTGTTGAAGAGAACGTGTTGTCCATCTTGGTCTGTCGGGCAGCGGCTCGACGTCGAGTGCTGGATTCCTCGGGTGCGGCACGGGACAGAAGCTCCTCGATTCCTCCCGCTCCGGGAGTTTCTAGCCGTCGAGACACGGTTTGATTCACGGGATCACCGTCAACCAGCAAGACGGCCACACCGTGGCGTGCAAAACGAGAGCACAATGCTGCCGCCAGACTGCTCGAGGTGACGGCTGGATCAGCGGAGATCACAGCGACTTGGAGTACGTCGGGTCGTGAAGCCCGAGCCTCCGTTCGCACGCACACCTGATCCAAAACTGTCTTCACCTGCTCGGGGAGTTCGCCAAGAAGGGTCTCAAGATGTTCGGGCCCAAGATCAACTGCGCCGACGATGGGGACTCCGAGAATCTCAGCCATCTGATCGGGAAGGAGCACTCGAGCGCCGAGTGCTCCTCGCACAAGAACGAAGGCTGCTCCAAGGAGTAGGCCGGTGATCATTCCAGCCAAAGCGTTCAGTACGACTGAGGATGACTCAGGTTGACTTGGCAGGATCGCAGGCTGAACGATCTCGCTAGCTACCTTCTGGCTGGCTGTGAGCTCAAGTTGCGCTTTGTCAGCGAGGACTTGGGTGTATTCAGTCAGCTTGGTTTGCCGCTCTGCGTTGAGCTGTGAGATCACTGCATCGGCAGCAAGGATTGTCTGCTGCAGTTCTGCTGAAGGACCATTCTGAGCAATCGCCAACTGCGCCGTATTGGCGATTCTGGTCTGTTCCTGCACCCGAGCCAGAAGCTCGGTCAGGCTCGTCTGGATCGTCTCCAAATCGCTGTTGAAGGCTTCAGCGAGGGGATCTTGTTGCTGAGTCGCCCGCGCGCGCAGCTCTGCGATGTAGGTGGTGGACAGGCCATTGGCGATCTTGAACGCTTGCTGAGCACTGTCGCTCGACACTGTGACCTGAACGAGATCGGTGTCCTCCACCTGGCTGACCTTGGTGGAGTCAAGGATTTCTTGTGAGGAAGTTCCGGAAAGGTCCTTGGCAACTGCTGAGGCCAGCGCAACACCTCGCAGGACTTGAATCTGGCCCGCGACGAATCTGTCGGGGTCCCCAGACGTGCTGACCGCTCCCGTCAATGTCTGCTGCGGTTGGATGAGCAGCACCGATTGAGAGACGAACTTCTCTGGCTGAAGAGCGGAGACAAGCACGCCGAGCGCAAGCCCAACCAATGCGATCGCGCCGACAAGGCGGAGGTGGCGCCGAAGCGCTGAGATGAGGAATTGAAGATCCATGGATGGTCCTTAACGCTTCGAAGCATCGATGGTACGGGATGAGCCAACCAGGGTAACAATCTGCCTGTGCGAGTGAACGGTCCCGGCGTGGTGGGGTTTCGGGTGTTCGGTGGACCTCAGATGTCTCGCCGGCGAAGTTGTCTATGCAGCCCCGAGTCCGGCCATTGCGCTTTCACGCACTGACGAGACCGCCCGCTTCACAAGGCGGCGCGCTGCCTCGGCGGTGACACCGATCTCCTCGCCGACTTCTCGGTAGCTCCGCCGGCGGCCGTCGTGCAATCCAAAGCGCTGTTCAACAGCCAGGCGAGCTCGAGTGTCCAGACTCGACAGGATTTGGTCGAGTACCTCCTGGTCGAACTGTTCGATCACGGCAGCCTCAGGCCCAGGTTTGAAATCAGCGATCAGGTCGACGAGCTCATTTGAATCATCGTCGCCAACTGTTCGATCAAGCGAGGTCGGGGTAGCGAGCCGGTGAAGCATGGCATTCTCTGAATCCAACTCATCTGAATCCCCCGCTGCTGATCGCAGCGCAGCCCGGAGTCCAGCTGAACGATCACCCGGAAGCCGGATCAAGCTGGCCTTCTGGTCCAAGGCTCGGCCAATTGACTGGCGAATCCAAAAGGTCGCGTAGGTGGAGAACTTGAAGCCCTTACGCCAGTCGAACTTGTCGACAGCGTGCTCGAGCCCAAGATTGCCCTCCTGGACCAGGTCAAGCAGTTCCATACCAGAAGGAAGCGGGTAACGCCGTGCCACGCTCACGACCAGTCGGAGATTTGAGCGGATGAATCGATCCTTGGCTGCTGCGCCAGCGGCGATCCTGCGGTTGATCTCGGGACTACGTTCGCCATTGGCCTGACGCTCTCGGGCCTCGGCTCCCGCCTCGATGATCTGGCTCAGTTCGATTTCCTGTGCCGCGTCGAGGAGAGGGACCATTCCGATTTCATTGAGATAGAGGCCAACTGAATCGCTCATGTGTTTCACCCGCGTCCTGCGACGCAAACTTTCTTTCTGACTGAGAAGGGTGGAGTTCTGCTCCAGTCCCTCTACGCTGATGTCAAGGCCAGGCGCTGTGGTGCGTCTCGCTCTGTACCTATCGGCGCTGGCGGGCCGCGGTTTAGCCTTCTCTCCAGGGAATTGGGATTTCGCGACTGCGTTCGTGTCCCACGTACGCTGTTTCGATGGCTCGACGGATAGGAATCTCAGGCGGAACCTTCGATCCGCCCCACATCGGGCATTTACAGATTGCAGTTGATGCAGTTCAGTCCCTTGACCTCGATGAGGTGTGGCTGGTGGTGAACGCCGATCCTTGGCAAAAGAGCGGGAGCCGCTTGATCACCACGGCCGCGGTGCGACTGGAAATGACGCAGCGGGCAGTTGCTGAACTGCTCGACCCCACGATGAGCGTGAGTGTCAAAGAATTCGAAACCCGTCGAGCGGGGCCGACCTACACCATTGACACTGTGCGGGACCTTCAAGCCCAGTATCCCGAGGACGAGTTTGTGCTGATCCTTGGCCAGGATGCGGCCAATGGACTCGACTCATGGTTCGAGGCTGAGAAGCTGTGCGAACTCATTGACATAGCTATTGCGTGTCGGCCTGGCTTTGAGAAGGAAGCGCTACGTCTGGCCTGGAGAATCCAGTCGTTCGTTCCAACGCAGATTGATGTGTCGAGCACTGACCTGCGGCGACGGTTCAGCGACGGAGTGTCAACGGGAGTTCTTGTGGCCCCCTCAACGCGATCGTTGGTCGCTTCCTATGGGCTCTATGGTGTTCACTCATGAGTTCTGAGGAGGCCGCGCCATCACGACCCCGGTCCCGTTCGACGGGTGTGTTCATCGGCTTCACTGTGGTGACACTTGCCTCGTTGTTGGGGCTTGGGTACGTGGGCGTTGGCGCTACAAATCGACTCACTGGTGGTTCAGCGCTTGAGACGATCACTGACCCAACCAAGCCCGGCTATGTCGAGGCTGTTGCGCCGTCACCCGTATTTGAGCTGTTGCTCACCGATGCGAACGAACAGCTCAGCGCAGTGTTGGCCATCGTGCCCGAGCAAGGCGAGGGTCCGGCCTCCATCGTGTGGGCAATGGGCGAGCTGCTCGTGGGCGCCGGAGCAGACTCAACCATTGATGAGAACAGTGAAGTTCGTCCACTTCGTGAGGTGTATGCCAAAGACGGTAAGGAAGCGGCTGGTCTTGAGTTCGAAAAGGCCCTTGGGTTTGGCGTCACTGAGCGATTGGTGATGAACCCTGACGATCTTGAGGCGCTCGCGAAACCGATTGGCAAAATCACCGTAACGAACCCTGACGCGATTCTCGAGGGAACCAAGGAGCGTTCAGTTCGTTATCCGGCCGGCGATGTAGAGCTAGAACCCGATGAGCTGGGTGAGTTCCTAACGTTCGTCGGTGTTGGTGAGGCACCAGCTGATCGGGCGATTCGAACCCGCACTGTGCTAGCCGAACTGGTCAAAGCTGGCGGATTCGGCTCCTCAGTGGCGACAGACCACGGCACCGATGCGCAGGTCGTCTTCGAAACCTTCGGCTCACGTCCGCCACGGTTTGACGCCCTGCCGGTGATCTCCCAGGAATTCCAGGGCTCATTTCTCTATCGACCAGACATCGAAGAATCGGCTACGCAGTTTGCCACACTGGTTCAATCGCCAGTGAGTGCATTCCCAGGCCAGCGCCCTCGAGTCCGGATCTTGAGCGGTATCGGCCAGATTGAGGATGCACGCACGTTCGTGAGTGAAGTTTCCGCCGTTGGCGGAGAAGTGTTGTCACTTGGGAACACTGATCCTCTGGGCATCGAGTTGACAAGCGTGGAGTTCATCAACCCTCGCTATGAGACAATTGCCAACGCGATAGCGGACAAATTGGGAGTCTCAGCCATCAGGGTTGACGGCGACGATTCTGCCTCTGACATCAGCGTCATTATTGGAAAGAAGACCACATCGTGAGCACTACGTCGCCCTCGGGCTCCGCGAGTCACCCCGAAGATACCAGCGAGAACGTTGCAGTACTTGCGGCGCAGTCAGCCTCGGGCAAAGGCGCAACAGATCTTTTGGTGCTCGCCGTGGGGCCAATTCTGGCAATCTGCGAGCATTTCGTCATCGGTACAGCATCCAACACCCGGCTCGTGATGGCTGCGGCTCAGGAGGTCGAGGACAAACTCGCCGAGGTGTTCGGTCGTCGACCGATTGCAGTTGAGGGCCGAGAAGATCGACGATGGGTACTGCTCGACTATGGCGATGTTGTCGTCCACATGTTTCTCGATGAGGATCGAGACTTCTATCGACTTGAGCGACTCTATGGCGACGCGGTTCGCGTCCCCTGGCAACTCGAGGCAGCAGCGGTAGCGGAGTAGACCAATGGGGAGCGCGGACGCTCCGGTGGAAATTGATGGCTTCACTGAGCTGAGACTCATCGGGAGTGGATCTGCAAGCCAGGTCTACAGCGGGTATCAACCACTGCTCGACCGGCGTGTGGCGCTCAAGGTGTTCACGAACTCCACGATTGATGACGCAACCCGGTCACGGTTCGAACGCGAGTCGGCGTTGATGGGGGCCCTCGGCGAGGTCCGTGGTGTGGTAACTGTCTATGCGACAACCTTCACTCGTGATGGTCGGCCCGTGATCGTGATGCGGCTGATCGGACAATCGTTGGGAGAGTTGTTGGCCGAACACGGTGCGCGCCCGGTTGAGGAAGTGTTTCGTGGGGCGCTGGACCTCGGTGCTGGGCTCAGTCATGCCCATGGCAGCGGAGTGGTGCACCGCGACATCAAGCCGGAGAACGTTCTCGTTGATGAGGAAGGTCGCTACTGGCTGGCGGACTTCGGGATCGCTGCAGTTGGAGTGGCGGACCTTTCCGTTCAAACTCAAGGCGCCATGACTCCAGCGCACGCGCCGCCGGAACGGTTCACCTCCTCACAGCCAGAGCGTGACGTGGCGGATTGGATGGCTGGCGATCTGTGGTCGCTCGGGTCGACGCTCTACACAGCGCTCTGTGGACGACCTCCGTTTGGATCTCCGTCGGACCCCGGGGGGATGGCGGCGATGATGCAACGATTGATTCGAGATGAGGTGGTGTGGCCTGGGCCACCGGCACCGAAGGGATCGCCACTACAGGCCTTGCAGTTCAACGTTGAGGAGCTCCTCGAGAAGGAGCCGTTCCACCGACCTGAATCGGCGCAGCTCTTCGTCACACGGCTCCTGCATGAAGCACAGAGCGGGGTTGATGGCGGAGGCGATGGCCGAGGCGGTGTATCTGATCAGCGATTCCTGGCTGCTGCACTCATTCTTGTGGTGCTCGTGGTTGTTCTCCTCACAGTGCTGGCGGTGCGGTAGGCCCAGCGGCCCAGCGGCCCAGC
>DORQ01000130.1:19377-19909 GCA_003514205.1 Acidimicrobiaceae bacterium | reverse complement strand
GGAGCGTGCCTCGGCGGGCGTGCCGGACGCGGTGAGCATCTGGACGATCTCGTCAGGAACGAGTTTCGAAGCTGCTTCCACCTGTTCGTGAGTCGCTGGCCAGGTGAGCACTTCGCCGACAGCGTCGAGCAGGGACTGCGGCACACCTGAGGCCTTCATGATGTGCGGCTGTTGGCCGAGGTACTGAGTCACCATCATTCGGGCCATGTCGAGCGCGGTCTCGCGGTCCTCATGGACGGAGCAGACCACGAGTTGTGGTCGATCAAGATCCTCGAAGCGCTTGCCGCCCCGCTCGCATCCGATCTGAAGGTGCTCCATAGCTTGTGCGTTGTAGTCGGGAGAGACGAGATAATTCAGGACCACCCCGTCCGCGATCTCGCCGGTGAGTTCCATCATCTTCATGCCGGTTGCCCCGATGTAGATCGGTACGTCTTTGGGGCGGCGCTCCTGATAGACGTAGTCGAGTTCGACGCCATCGAGATGCACGTAGTTACCGTGCATGGTCACGGTCTCGTTGTTCAACAAGGCCCGA